>DATFDU010000070.1:0-2387 GCA_035251915.1 Dongiaceae bacterium
CCGGATGCCGGCGACAAGCAGAGCTTCACCGTTTCCGATCCGCGCTTCGAAGTCGTCAACAACAAGCTGCAGCTGAAGCCCGGCGTCTCGTTCGACTACGAGCAGGGATCGAGCGTCAATGTCGATGTGACCGCCACCGACAAGGGCGGCAGCCAGATGACCAAGACCTTCACCATCAGTGTCGGCGACGTGAACGAGGCGCCGTCAGTCGCGAGCACCGATGGCACTGTAGTGAACACCATCGTCGACACCAGCGAATCCTACGATCCGCAGGCCAGCGGGTCGGCCGGCGACTACCTCTATGGCAGCAAGGGCTCCTCGCTCTCGAAGGCGGACATCTCATCCGGCGTCTCGGCCGAAGACCTCACGGTTTTCGCGCCGACCGACGTCACGGTCACCTTCCAGAAGGAAGGCGCCGGCTACCACAACATGGTCGGCGTCTACCAATTCGACGACAGCGGCAACATCATTCCGGGCACGGTGGAATTCATCTGGCTCGATACCACAGCCAGCAAAGAGAACACGATGGGCGCGTCGCTCGGCAAGGACTTCCTGGGCTACAGCCAGTCCAGCACGGTCTCGCTCGGCGCTATGGCGGAGGGCACGCATCTCGGCTTCTTCACCATCGCCGACGGCGCGACCAACGGCGCCAACAAGACGCTGCTGACCAACGCCGCCGCGGGTGCCGGCAGCCAGGCCGCGGCGATGGACGCCATCGCCAGCCAGCTGTCGATCAAGATCGACGCCAACGGCAACGGCCATGTCTTTGTCGGCAACAGCCAGCTGAACGGCGAGACCTTCTTCACGCACAACAAGTCGCTGAACACCGACTTCAACGGCAGCAGCGACATCAACCACGCGGTTGCCGGCGTCAGCAGCAAGCTGCCCGGCCAGCTGCTGATCGGGTTCGAGGATCTGAAGGGCGGCGGCGATCAGGACTACGACGACCTCGTCATCTCCGTCGGCATGGGCACCTACAACGTCAACAAGATGACGCAGAGTGCGGTTCAGCCGACCGTCGATTTCTCCGACGTGGACGGCAGCGCGCTGAGCAAGGCGGTGATCCAGACCAGCGGCTTCCAGGCCGGCGACGTCCTGAACGTGCCGCCCAGCCCCGACTTCAACGTCACGATCGGCCAGTCCGGCGCCGACTACACCGTCACCATCGTCGGCAAGACCGGCTCGGAATCGCTCGACCAGTACGAGGACTTCGCCAACGCGATCTATTTCTCGACCACCAGCAAGACCGAGGGTGACCGCCACATCGACTACAGCGTGACGGACAGCGGCGGATTGACCTCAAACGTTTCGTCGGCCGACATTGGCGTTGCCAACAGCTACGAGATCTCGAGCTCGGAGCTTGCCAACGGCAACAACACGCTCGGCTCGGGCGACGATGTGCTGCACATCAATACCGGCAGCATCAGCCCGACCAACATGGGCGACGGCCACGACACCGTCCATCTGGCCAAGCAAGGCGCGTCGTTCGGCCACAATGAAGCCGTCAACCTGCAGAACGTCGAGGCGATCGACACCACCGGCTACGGCGCCAACAACGTGTCGCTGTCGATCGATGATGTGCTCAACATGACGGACGGCGACAACCGCCTGACCATCGTCGGCGAATCAGGCGACAGCGTCACGCTGACCAGCAACGGCAGCAATCAGTGGACCGTCGTCGAGAGCAACGCCCAGTTCACCACCTATGCCTATAGCGATCCGTCGATGCAGGCCGTCGTCGAGATCAGCAACCAGCTTAATGCGCAGGTGAGCTAGTCCCCTAAGCCACTTGCCTGCGAGGGCGGTCGGCGCCGGCCCCACCGGCGCCGACCTATTTTCGGGTACCCGTCAGCGGCCCTGGAAGTTGGCCTTGCGCTTCTCGGCGAAGGCGCGCACGCCTTCCTTGGCGTCTTCCGACAGCAGCGATTTCTCGTAGGTCGGCAGCTTGCCGGTGCGGATCAGGCGGAAGCTGTCGCGGATGCTGTGGCCGTCCATCTCGCGCAGCGCCTCCTTCAGCGCCTGGATGGTGAGCGGCGCGCCGTCGGCAATGGTGGCGGCCCATTCGCGCGCCAGGGTCATCGGCTGGTCCTTGGGCACGATCCTGTTGATCATGCCGTAGTGCAGCGCCTCCTCCGCCTTCATGCGGCGGCCGAGCAGCAGCAGCTCCATGGCGATATTGTGCGGCAGGCGCCGCGGAACGCGCTGGATGCCGCCCGAATCCGGGACGATGCCGATCGGCAGCTCCGGCAGGGCGAACTCGACATGCTCGGCGCAGATGATGAGGTCGCAGGCGATCGCCAGCTCGAACCCGCCGCCAAGCGCCAGGCCGTTGACCGCGGCGATCACCGGCTTGTTGAGACCCCACAGCTCGGTCAGGCCGGCAAAGC
>DATFDU010000071.1:0-7409 GCA_035251915.1 Dongiaceae bacterium
ACCACGTGCTGCACGAGCTCCAGGTCGACGACCTGATGTCGTCGCGCGGCATGCTCGGCGACGCCGCCCCGCGGCCGCGGCTGGTCGACCGCAGGGCGTAGGCCTGTCACAGTGCCGATGAGCTCGACGGCAAGGCTCGGCATTGCGGCTGTGGTGTTGGCGCTTTGCATGCAGTCAGCATTGGGCAATGGGCATTCGCCGGCTGCGCAGGTGGCGAGCCGGGCCTGCGGGGCGTTGCTGTCGCGCGTGACTGCCGTGCCCGGCACCGAGCCGATCTTCCTGCGCAGCTATGATCCCTCGACCGGTGGCGAGGGCGCACCGACGATCGACGGCGCCTACACCTACGACAACGCCCTTGCTGTCATTGCGCTGGTGGCCTGCGGTCATCGCGACGCTGCCCTCCGCATTGCCGACGCGCTGCTGGCGGCCAGCGAAGGCGACCGCAGCGGCGCCGTCGGGCGCATCCGCAACACCTATCGGCCCGGTCCCGTCACCGAAAGGCCGGTGCCGCCGATGGGCTGGTGGAGCGACCAGGACGGCCGCTGGGTCGAGGATCCGTATGATGTCGGCACGGCGACCGGGAATGTGGCCTGGGCCGCGCTTGCCTTGCTGACCGTCGCGGGGGAGGGGCCTGACGATCGTTATCGTGCGGCCGCCGCCCGTCTCGCGCGATGGACAGAGGACATGCTCGACCGGCGCGCTCCCGCCGGCTTCATCGGGGGCCTCTATGGCTACGATGACACGGCGGAACGGCTCACCTGGAAGTCGATCGAGCACAACATCGATCTCGCCGCCGTCTTCGACTGGCTGGCGCGCCTTGAGCCGGATCAAGGCTGGGAAGCCGGCGCGCAAGCAGCGCGCGACTTCGTCGCCGCACTGTGGGATTCGCAGAGCGGGCATTTCTGGGTCGGCACCATGCCCGACGGCGTGACGCCGAACCGCGTCAATGCCGGGCTCGATGCCCAGCTCTGGCCGCTGCTGCTGGCGGATGCGCCGGAGAAATGGCGCGCATCGCTGCGCTACGTGGAGGCGCATCACGCAATCTCCGGCGGAGTCGATTTCAACGACGACCGCGACGGCATCTGGTGGGAGGGTACGGCGCAGGCCGCGCTGGCCTATCGCGCAGTCGGACGAGCGACGGAGGCTGACCGCCTGCTATCGCCGGTCGCCGATCAGTTCGCTCCGACCGGGTTCATCTGGGCGACGAGCGAGGCGAAACTGACGACCGGTCTCGCGTTGTCGCCGGCCAGCACGATCGATGATTTCTATTACTACCGCTTGCCGCATCTGGCGCCGACGGCCTGGGCCGCGCTGGCCGCGACCGGATGGAATCCGTTCACTGGAGAAACTGTATCGAAACGCCGCTGATCTACGCGTTGCCGACGTCGCCCGACAGCAGGCGGAAGTCGACGCCGATTTTGCCGATGCTGCGTTCCCACTTGTCGGTCAGCTTATCGTCGAAGATCAGCTCGTCGTCCGCCGGCACGCACAGCCAGGCGTTGGACGAGATCTCCGAGTCGAGCTGTCCCGGCCCCCAGCCGGCATAGCCGAGCGCGAGCAGGCTGCGCTTCGGGCCGTGCCCTGCGGCGATATCGCGCAGGATGTCGAGGGTGGCGGTGAGGCCGACGGTATCGCCGACGTTGAGCGTGGCATCGTCGCGATAGTCGGCGCTGTGCAGCACGAAGCCGCGGCCGGTTTCGACCGGCCCGCCGTTGCGGATGCGGATATGCTCGCTGGCCGGGCTGGTCGGAATGCCCAGTTGCTGCAGCAGATCGGGGAAGGAAAGCGACCCGACCAGGCGGTTGATCACCAAACCCATGGCGCCGTCGGTGGTATGGGCGCACATATAGATCACGGTCCGGGTGAAGCGGGGGTCTCGCATGGAGGGCATCGCCACCAGCAATTGCCCGGTGATGAAACCCTGATGTATCAGTCTCTTGCCCATGGCTCTCACCTAGGGTTGGTTTGATCCGCCAGCAAGATCGTCACCAGCACGATTTTGTGACTGATGCCGGTTTGCCCTCAACGTATTATCCTCATGTTTGGTTGGCAAATGATGAATCGCCGGAAATCAATAGGCTGCATGGTCCGGCTGGCGGTGTTCTGCCTGTTCGCAGCCGTCGGCGCGCCGTCGCACGCCTACGCAGAGTCTCCTGCTGATGTTAATGGCCCCGCCAGTGGATTGTTCCAGACTCCGCAATCCAGCGCCCGGCTGGTTTCCGCCGTGCAGGGGAGCGGCGATCTCGCCACAATTCCGGTGGCGCTGCACATCCGCCTTCAGCCTGGCTGGAAGACCTATTGGCGCACGCCGGGCGATGCCGGCTATCCGCTGCAGATCGACGTAAGCGGATCGACCAACGTGGCGGAAGCGAAGATCGCATGGCCGGTGCCGCATCGCTTCCAGCTGTTCGGATTGCAGACCTTCGGCTATGGCGAGGAAGTCGCGTTCCCGGTGATGGTGGTGCCGATCGCGCCCGGCGCGCCGATCTCCCTGAACGCGAAGATCCGCTACCTGGTGTGCGAGCAGGTATGCATCCCGCAAGATGGCGACCTCACGCTCGATCTGCCGCAAGGCGATGCGACGCCCACGAGCTATGCGCCGCTGGTCAATCGGTTCGCATCGCTGGTCCCGAAGAGCGGGGAACGGCTCGGCTGGTCGATGGAGCGCGTCGCGCTCGATCGGCAGGATCAGCTGGTGGTCGATGCCAGGAGCACCGGCGAGGTGTTCAACGCGCCGGACGTGATCGTCGAAGGCGCGCCGCATTTCTATTTCGGTCCGCCCAAGGTCGAGCTGTCGGTCGACCGCCGGACCGCACGGCTCTATGTGCCGGTGGAGCGCCTCGGCAAGGGCGGAGAGCTGCCGGAGAGCGACCTCGTGTTGACTCTCTTCGACGGCGATCGCGGCATGGAGGCGATCGCGCGCCCGACCCCGATCCTCGCCGCCGCGTCGATCTCGTCGTGGATCGCGCTGCTGCCGATCCTGGGCGTCGCGCTGCTCGGCGGGCTCATCCTCAACATCATGCCCTGCGTGCTGCCGGTGCTGGTGCTGAAGCTGACCGGCGTGCTCGATCTCTCCGGGCGCGAGCGATCGCAGCTGCGCGGCGCGTTCCTCGCGACCGCAGCCGGCATCGTCACGTCCTTCCTGGTGCTCGCCGGCGGCCTCGCCGCGCTCAAGCTGGCGGGCGCCAGCGTCGGCTGGGGCATCCAGTTCCAGCAGCCGGCCTTCCTCGCCCTGATGGCGATGGTGTGCCTGGTGTTCGCCGCCAATGTGTGGGGCCTGTTCCAGATTCCGATGCCGGCCTTCGTCGGCCGCGTCGCGGTCGCAAGCGACACACGCGTCGGCAATGAGCACGCGAAGTCGTTCTTCACCGGTGTGCTGGCGACCGCGCTGGCGACGCCATGCTCCGCGCCGTTCGTCGGCACCGCGGTCGGCTTCGCCTTGTCGCGCGGCACCACCGAGATCGTCCTGATCTTCCTGGCGCTGGGCCTTGGCCTCGCGCTGCCCTACATCGCGGTCGCGGCGGCGCCGCAGCTGGTCGGCTTCCTGCCGCGGCCCGGCCGCTGGATGCGCTGGCTGAAGGGTGTGCTGGGACTCAGCCTGGTCGGCACCGCGATCTGGCTGATGTCCATCATCGGGGTCCAGACCGGCATCCTCAATGTCGCCGCCATGACCCGGGACGACTCCTATTGGATCGCCTTCGATGAGCCCGCGATTGCCGGCTATGTGGCGCAGAACAAGGTGGTCTTCGTCGACGTCACGGCCGATTGGTGCATCACCTGCCAGGCCAACAAGAAGCTGGTGATCGACCGGCAGCCGGTCGCCGGCCGGCTGGAGAACGGCAGCATCGTCGCGATGAAGGCGGACTGGACCAATCCCGACCCGAAGATCGCCGGGTTCCTGGGACGGCACGGCCGCTACGGCATCCCCTTCAACATCGTGTATGGGCCGGGGGCGCCGGCCGGCATCGTGCTGCCGGAGCTGTTGACCACCGAAGCCGTGACGGCGGCCCTGGATCAGGCGGCAAAGCCCTGAGCACGCCGATTCCCGGGGCGACAATTCCCGCACGCGCATTGTTCTCTTATGATGCTTGAGGGTGGCGGCGCCGCGGCCTATCCTCTGCGGCGCGCATCCACCGGGAGAAGCGGAAAGGACAAGAAAATGGCCATCAAAGTCGGGGACAAGATCCCCTCTGTTTCCTTGAAGTATATGGACAAGGACGGCATGCAAACCGTGAAGACCGACGATCTCTTCAAAGGCAAGAAGGTCGTGCTGTTCGCATTGCCGGGCGCCTTCACGCCCACCTGCTCGGCCAAGCACCTGCCGGGCTTCGTGCAGCATGCCGAAGCGATCAAGGGCAAGGGCGTCGACCAGATCGTGTGCCTCTCCGTCAACGACGCGTTCGTGATGGACGCCTGGGGCAAGGCGCAGAATGTCGGCGACAAGGTGCTGATGCTGGCGGACGGCAACGCGGAATTCTCCAAGGCGGCCGGCCTCACCATGGACGGCACCAACTACGGCATGGGCACGCGCGCCTGCCGCTACGCCATGGTGGTCGACAACGGCACCGTGAAGGCGCTGAACGTCGAAGCGCCCGGCGCGTTCGAGGTCTCCAGCGCCGAAGCGATGATGAAGGCGCTGTAAGCACTCAAGGCCGCGAAACCGATCGGCGGCCGCGAGGCCGCCGATTTTTCGTGTACGGATCTCGGGAGGAAAAAAGAATGCAGATGATCGTGCGCAATCCGACGCAAGGCATCTATCCGGCGACCAGCGACTACGTGCATGCGATGGAGGTGCGGGAGCCGAAGCGCTTCCTCTATGTCGCCGGCACCATGGGCCTCGACCAGAACGGCATCCCCGGCAAATCTCTGGCCGAGCAGCTTGAGCTCATCTGGCGCAACATCCGCGCCATCCTCGCCAGCGCCGACATGACCGTCGACAACATCGTGCGCCTGACCAGCTACCTGCGCGACCCGGCCTATGCCGAGGAGAACGCCACGGCGCGGGTGAAGGCGCTGAACGGCCGCGTCATCCCCACCATCGGCATCGTCGCGCAGACCCTGTCGAGCGAGTGGCTGGTGGAGATTGAGGTGGTGGCGGCGGCATGAGCAAGCGCACCTTCGTCCGGTATGAGACGTGGTGACGACAGTACGCCGCACGTTGATACTCTCATTATGTCATCCCGGACAGCCGCGCAGCGGCTGATCCGGGACCCATGCTGGCGCTGGCGATCCTCCCTCTTATCCTGCCGTTCGTGCTCGACATCTTTTGGCGGAGCGGGCAGGGCGCGTTGTCTTATTGGGTTTACACCTGGCTAGCAAGCCACGCGGGACACTCTACGTCGGCGTCACCAATGACCTAGCGCGGCGGGCTGCGGAGCATCGCGAAGGCGCGGTGCCGGGCTTTACGAAAACTTACAACGTTAGATGCTGGCGTATTTCGAGGAACATGCGAGCGTCTTGGACGCGATCAAGCGCGAGAAGCGGGTAAAGCGCTGGGCGCGAGCGTGGAAGATCGCGCTCATTCGCGAGAAGAACCCAGAGTGGCGCGATTTGTTTGCAGAGATTGTCTGATGGTGGAGTTTGTTGATGCGCCGCGTGGGACCCGGCTCTGCGCCGCTACGCGGCTTGGCCGGGATGACATGAGGTGGGGACGTCAACTAGAGGATGCTCGCATCTCTCATCTGCCGGATCGCGAGCCTGGCCAGCTCATCCGCGCGCTCGTTCTCGATGTGACCCGAGTGTCCCTTGACCCAGTGCCAGTGCACGTCATGGGTCTCGATCGCGCGCTCCAGGCGCTGCCACAGGTCGACGTTCTTCACCGGCTTCTTGTCGGCGGTCTTCCAGCCGCGCGCCTTCCAGCTGTGGATCCAGGTCATGATGCCGTTGCGCAGGTACTCGCTGTCGGTGTGCAGGTGGATCTCGCACGGCCGCTTCACCGCCTCGATCGCCATGATCGCGGCCATCATCTCCATGCGGTTGTTGGTGGTCGCGGGCTCGCCGCCGCTCATCTCCTTCTCGACCTCGCCATAGCGCAGCACCGCGCCCCAGCCGCCCGGGCCGGGGTTGCCGCTGCAGGCGCCGTCGGTGAAAATCTCGACGATCTTCTTGGCAGAGGGCTGGCCGGGGGACGTCATCAGATGCCGTAGGCCGAGGCCGATTTGCACTGCCGGTGGAACGACAGCTTGCGGCGATACTCCAGCGGGTCCTTGGGCTGCACGAACGCACCCGGCGGATGGTTGAGCCAGTCGTAGAGCCGCGTCAGCAGGAAGCGCAGCGCCGAGCCGCGCGCCAGGATCGGCAGCGCCGCGATCTCGGCCTCCGGGATCGTGCGGTGCGAATCGTAGCTCCGCACCATCTTCTGCGCCTTGGTGACGTTGAACGAGCCGTCGCCCTCGAAGCACCAGGCGTTGATGCAGACCGCGAGGTCGTAGGCCAGGAAGTCGGTGCAGGCGAAATAGAAATCGATCAGGCCGCTGAGCTTGTCGCCGAGGAAGAACACGTTGTCGGGGAAGAGGTCGGCGTGGATGGTGCCGATCTCCAGCCCCTGCGGCCAGTGTGTTTCCAGATAGCGCACCTCGTCCGCGATCAGCGCGGCAAGGCCCGCTTCCACCTCGTCCGCGCGCGCCGCGGTCTTCCCCGCCAGCTCCTGCCAGCCGGCGAGCGACAGGTTGTTCGGCCGCTGCAGCGCGAAGTCGCGGCCCTTCACGTGCAAGTCGGCCAGCGCCGCGCCCAGCAGCTGGCAGTGCCGCTCGTTCGGCCGGCGCGGCCACATGCCTTCGAGGAAGCTGCAGATCGCCGCCGGCCGGCCGCACAATTCGCGTAGAGCTTCGCCATCCTTGCCGTTAAGCGGCGTCGGGCAATTCAGCCCCTTGGCCGCCAGGTGCTGCATCAGGCCGAGGAAGAACGGCAGGTCCTCCCGCTTCACCCGCTTTTCGTAGAGCGTGAGGATGTAGCTGCCCTGCGTGGTGTGCAGCAGGTAGTTGCTGTTCTCGACGCCCTCGGCGATGCCCTTGCAGGCCAGCACCTCGCCGATCTCATATTGCTCGACGAAGGCGCGGAGCTCGTTGTCGGGAACTTCGGTATAGACGGCCATCAGGCGGGCATCATCAGGCAGCCATTTCGTCAGGCAGTCAGCGCGCGGGGCAGCTTGAAGTGGGTGGTCTCTTCGGTGACGGAGATTTCGTCGATGGTGGTGAGGTAATGCTGGCGGATTGCGGCGATCACCTCCTGCACCAGCACCACGTCGGCTCGGTCCGCGATCGCCTTCACCGCGTCCTGCCGGTTGGTGGTGGCGTAGCAGATGTCTTCCTTGTGCGGCGCGGCCACCGCGGGGAACCGCGCCTGCAGGGCGGCGATGATGTCGATGGTGTCATCCACCGACAAGGTGGTCTGGGTCACATAGGCCAGGC
>DATFDU010000072.1:0-3287 GCA_035251915.1 Dongiaceae bacterium
CTGGCACGGCTGCTCGGCCCGGATTTCCGCGGCGCCATCGTGCAGATCAGCGAATCCGGCTGGAGCCACGACAGCACCGTGACCACCATCCTGCTCGACCTTAAGCGCGCGCAGTCGATCTTCCGGATCGGGAGCTAGGGATCGGCGCTGTCATATCGCGTGAACGGAAGTCCTAAAGGTCGCCAAGGGCGGCCTTCACCATCGGATCGCTTCGTGTCAGTATTTCGCAGGCGCCGTCAAGAGAGCCTCCGTCGAAGTTGCGCTTAATGCTGTGATAGGCAGCGACGGCTCCGAGATACTTGGCGCTCGCTTCGTCGTCGAAGTCGTTGTTGTCCAGCCAATCCTTTTGAGCCGCGGATAACTTCGCCTGCATGTCCGGCTGGCGAAACGCCTCTTCCATTGCCGCCAGACGGTCGCGCACCAGTTTCTCGTTGCATGCGGCCTCCGCTTGAGCACTGGCGACGAGTGCCAGAAACGCCATGGCGGGCAGGATGACGTTTGTCGAGATAGCCATGCCGTTGGTCTCTTCCCCGATTGATGTCCGCGATGGAACCATGGGCGCCGGCAGTGGGTCCAAGCAAAAACCCCCGCGCGATCGCTCGCTGCGGGGGTTTTTCATCTGGTGGACCCAAGCGGGATCGAACCGCTGACCTCCACAATGCCATTGTGGCGCTCTCCCAGCTGAGCTATGGGCCCGAAGCGCATGAGGATCGCGGTCTGGGAACGGCGGTCCCGAAATCGGGGCAGAAGCTAAGCAGCGGTCCCCTTTAATTCAAGCGAATAATTGCCGCCCGACCCTGCGCCATGGGCGGCTGCGAAAGGCTTAACGATCCTTCTCGTCGTCCACGCCGCCTTCGATGACCTCGGACACGTCCTCGTCATCCTCGCCCAGTTCGGAGGTATCCTCGATGACCTCCTCCTCCTCGGCGGCGCCGATGTCCTCAGTCTCCGCCTCTGCCTCAACCTCCACCGGCTCGGGCTCGATCGGCTTGACCGGAGTCAGCTTTTCCACCACGCGGCCGCGGCGGGATTTCAGCACCGCCTCGGGATCATAGGTCGCGCCGCACTTCGGGCAGATGATGGTGTCCTTGCGCAGGTCATAGAAATGCGCGCCACAGCTCTGGCAGGTGCGCTTGGTGCCCCATTCCGGTTTGCTCACGTCGCTTGCTCCTTGGGGCCGGGGACCAGGGTCGCCCACCGGCCGATCTGTCATGAAGTCGTGGCCCCATTGCCACGCCCCGCCCGCACCTGTCAACCGCGCTTGCAAGGCGATGTGACAAGGCTCCTTCTGGGGGTTGGCGCGGCGGCCCCGGCCTGTGCTAAAGCCACGCGCGCAATCCCGCTCGAAAGTCCAGCCGCCGTGACCGTTTTTGCTGCTCCACAGCCCCTAGCCTCGCGCACCGCCGCGCCCCTCGCCGGGACCGCGCGCGTGCCGGGCGACAAGTCGATCTCGCACCGCTCGCTGATGCTGGGCGCGCTGGCGGTCGGAGAGAGCGAGATCCATGGTCTGCTGGAAGGCGAAGATGTCCTACGCACCGCCGCCGCCATGCGCCAGCTGGGTGGCGAGGCGGAGCGCGGCGCGGACGGCGTGTGGCGCGCGCGTGGGCGCGGCATCGGCGGCCTGCGCGAGGCTCCGGAAGTGCTGGACCTTGGCAACGCCGGCACCGGCACGCGCCTGCTGATGGGCCTGGTCGCGCCGTACGATTTCGTCACCTTTTTCACCGGCGACGCCTCCCTGCGCTCGCGCCCGATGGCGCGCGTGTCGGAGCCGCTGTCGCGCATGGGCGCCCGCATCGTCGCGCGCGCCGGCGGCCGACCGCCGCTCGCCGTGATCGGCACCGCCGAGCCGATGCCCATTACCTACACGCTGCCGGTGGCATCGGCGCAGGTGAAATCCGCGATTCTGCTCGCGGGCTTGAACACGCCGGGCATCACGACAGTGATTGAGCCGGAGCCGACGCGCGACCACACGGAGCTGATGCTGAAGGGCTTCGGCGCCACGCTGAAAGTAGAGCACACGAAGGAAGGCCGCGCGGTTTCGCTGACCGGGCAGCCGGAAATCTTCGGGCGCAAGATCGTGGTGCCGGGCGATCCGTCCTCCGCCGCGTTCCCGCTGGCGGCGGCGCTGATCGTGCCCGGCTCCGACATCCGCCTGCCGAATGTCGGGCTCAATCCGCATCGCATCGGCCTCATCGAGACGCTGCTCGAGATGGGCGCGAACATTGCGATCGAGAATCGCCGCGAGGAAGCGGGCGAGCCGGTCGGCGATCTGCGCGTGCGTCACGGTGCGCTCAAAGGCATCACGGTGCCGGCGGAGCGTGCGCCCTCGATGATCGACGAATATCCGATCCTCTCGGTGGTCGCCGCCTTCGCGGAAGGCGAAACGAAAATGGAAGGCCTCGCCGAACTGCGCGTGAAGGAAAGCGATCGCCTGTCGGCGATGGGGCACGGCCTCGCGGCGTGCGGCGTGAAAGTCGCGGAGGGCAAGGACAGCCTCACTGTCACCGGCGGCAAGGCGCCCGCCGGCGGCGTTCGCATCCCGGTGAAGCTTGACCACCGCATCGGCATGTCGTTCCTGGTGCTGGGCATGGCCGCGCGGAAGCCGGTGGAGATCGACGATGCCGAGGCGATCGGCACCTCCTTCCCCGGATTTGTCGACCTGATGAACGGCCTCGGGGCCGCGATCGGCAAGGCAGGCTGATGGCTGACAAGCGTGGTTTTGTGATCACGGTGGATGGCCCATCGGCGGCCGGAAAGGGCACCTTGGCCCGGCGGCTGGCCAGCCATTTCGGCTATGAGTTCCTCGATACCGGCTCGCTTTATCGCGGCGTCGGCTTGTCCGTCCTGCGCCAAGGGCTTGATCCGGCAGACGAAAAGGCCGCAACCTTGGCCGCCAAGGCGCTGACTCCGGAAATCCTGGCCGATCCGGCGATCCGCGCCGAAAACACCAGCGCCGCCGCCTCGAAGGTCGCTGCTATCCCCTCGGTTCGGGCGGCCATCCTCAACTGGCAGCGTGACTTCGCCCGCAATGCCGCAAGGAATAGTGGCGGTGCGGTCCTCGACGGCCGCGATATCGGCACTGTCGTCTGCCCCGATGCGGATGGTAAATTGTTCATTACGGCCAGTGCCGAAGCCCGCGCCCAACGCCGGGTCAAAGAGTTGCAAGCGCGCGGCGAGACGGCTATATACGCGCGGGTTTTGCAGGACATGCAGGAGCGGGATGCCCGCGATCAGGGCCGCTCCATTTCGCCGACCAAGCCGGCGACAGACGCGTTGATCATCGACAC
>DATFDU010000073.1:0-4939 GCA_035251915.1 Dongiaceae bacterium
GCAGGCATCGAGCAGATCAATCTGGCGAAGCGCCTCAATCCCTTTGACACCAAATGGGTGCCGTGGAACAGGGGCATCGCATACTTCACCGCGGGCCGCTACGATGAAGCGATCACCGCACTCAAGCAAGTCCGCAATCCGATCAACGAGGTTCGCGCATGGCTGGCCGCCAGCTATGCCCAGGCCGGGCGCCTTAACGAGGCTAAGGCGGCACTCGACGAATTCCTGCGCGTGGCGCGATCCGACATGGCCGTCGTCCCGGGCAGGACGCTCAAGGATTGGGAACCCTACTGGCACGCGATGTTCGAATACCAGGACCAGAGGGATTTCGACCACCTGTACGAGGCGTTGCGCAAGGCAGGGATGATGGACTGATGGAGGCGCCTGCTAGCTCGCCGTCGCCTTGAGCTCGTGGACCGGCGACAGCGCCGGCCGCTTCCTTACCATTCATGGTTAGCCATTCCTTAAAGGTTTTGGGATTTGATCCAATGCGATAGGCGCGGAATTCCGCAACCTTGGGGATCAGCCGCGCCGCCCGAGATTGTGTCGCCATTCTATTTGCCGCCCCTGGCCGCGACTCGGACGAATCATTTATGATTCAAGGTCATCGGGGGTGCTGCAGGAGATCCAACATGCGTCGAATCCTGTGCCTGGCGGTTGTGATGTCGGCCCTGTCAGGGCCTGCTCTGGCCGGCATGAGCGAGGGCGTGGCGGCCGTCACCGTCGGTGACTACCAGAAGGCGATCGCGGAATTCCAGCCGCTGGCGGCAGGCGGCGAACCGGCGGCGCAGTACCAGCTGGCGCGAATCTATCTCGAGGGCCACGGCCCGGCGGACGGCGTGCCGCAGGGCATCGACCTCATGACCAAGGCCGCCAACGGCGGCCATCCGGAAGCCCAGGCACAGCTCGGACTCATGTATGCGATGGGCCTCGGCGTCCAGGTCGACAACGTGCAGGCCTATGACTGGCTGTCCAAGGCCGTGACCGCGCTGCCCGACGGCACGCGCCGCACCGTCGCCGAAGCCAACCGCGATGCCGTGCTGAAGCGCATGAATGCCAGCCAGCAGGCTGCGGTCGCAGCCGCCGCCAAGCCCGCCGTGCCGACGGCGCCCGCGAAGGAAGCGGCCAGCAAGCCGGCGGCGACGACCGCCAAGCCCGGCCAGGAAGCGGCCAGCAAGCCGGTGGTGGCGATCGCCAAGCCCGCCGCAGCGACGACCACCACCAACAAGACCGTGACCGAGGCCGCGGCGACCAGCAAGCCGGCGACCACAGCGACCAAGACCGCGACCACCACCGCAGCGGCCAAGCCGGCAACCACCACCAATACCGCGGCGACCACGGCCAAGGCGGCGGCCACCGAGACACCGGCGAAGACTCCGGAGAAGCCGGCGCAGGTGGCCAGCGTCGCGCCTGCCGCCGCCGATCCGAAGACCAAGCCGACCGGCGTGCGCATTCAGCTGGTCTCGATGCCCAGCGAAGCCGCGGCGTGGGATGCCTGGAAACAGATTTCCGGCAAGTATTCCGCCCAGCTGACCGGCCTGACCGCGATGGTGGAATCGGCCGACCTCGGCACCAAGGGCACGTTCTATCGCGTGCAGACCGGGCCGTTCACCACCGTCGCGGCCGCGCAGGAGCGCTGCACCGCCATGAAAGCCGCCGGGCTCGATTGCCTGGTGGTCGGAAAGCCCTGAGCGGAAATTCGCCTCACGCGCTTGTGAGTGCCGCGGCGGTTGGATTGGGTCAGACTTGCGTCGATAACGTAGTACCTGCGACGCGCTGCGGCGTCCATCGATCCCTGACCTCAATGGAGTTCCGACGATGAAGAACGCGTTGCTTCTGGCTACTGCGGTCGCGGCCGCCGTCTCCGGCCCGCTCATGGTTTCCGCGCAGGCTGCCGACAACGAGAAGTGCTTCGGCATCGCCGCCGCCGGCCAGAACGATTGCCAGGCCGCCGGCAATTCCTGTGCCGGCCAGGTGGCCGATGCCGGCCGCGGCGATGCCTGGATCTATGTGCCGACCGGCACCTGCACCAAGATCAACGGCGGCAGCCTCGAGCCCAAGCAGGGCTGACGCTCGCGCCGTTCATTCTTTCCTCTCTTTTCAGCCGGCGTGCAGATTGCGCGCCGGTTTCTTTTTCGCCGAGCGCACAGTGATCGTTCAAGCCAATGTGAACAGCGGCGTTTCCCGATGCCGTGTCATTATCGAGTGAATGCGGACACGGCATTTTAGCGGACTGCGCGGGGTCGCTAGCTTGAGGTGACGGCAGGTGCATCGCATCGCCTGCCGATCGGATCCATCTCAAACGCCTAAGGAGACCCCGACCATGAAGATTTCCCTTATTCTCGCCGGCGCCGTCGCCGCCGCCATCGCCGCGCCGATGATCGGAACCGCCTCGGCCGCCGACAACGAAAAGTGCTTCGGCATCGCCGCCGCCGGCCAGAACGATTGCCAGGCCGCCGGCAATTCCTGTGCCGGCCAGGTGAGCCAAGCGGGACGCGGCGACGCCTGGATCTACGTGCCGGCCGGCACCTGCATCAAGATCAACGGCGGCAGCCTCGAGCCGAAACAGAGCTGACCCATCCGCCGCGACCGGAGCGGCGGCATCTGCTGCCGCTCCGTTCTTTGCAGGGAGTTCAGCGTGCCGACCAAGAAGAAATCCTGCGAGTGCGTGCATCAAGCCATTGCCGGCCCCGCGCCGGATCAGATCCTGGAGGCGATCCGAGCGGAATACTGGCTGCCGGTGAGCCCGCCGCAACCAGCGTCGCGCGAGCCCAGCGAAGACACTCCGGATCAAGCCATCAAACCGAAGACACAGGTGAAGCCATGACCACCCTCGTCCATCAAGCGCGTCGTTTCCGCGACCTCGCGAACAGGATTCCGTATAGCGCGGTGGCACTGCTGGCGCGGGCCGCGATCGCCACCGTCTTCTGGCGCGCCGCCTCCACCAAGCTCGCCAATTTCGAGCTCACCATCGCGCTGTTCCAGGACGAGTATCTGAAGAACCTGCCGTTCCTGCCGGCCGCGCCGATGGCGTATCTCGCGACCGCCGTCGAGCTGGCGATGCCGGCACTGATCGTGGCAGGGCTGATGACGCGACTCGCCACCCTGCCGCTGATCGGCATGGCGCTGTTCATCCAGCTGTTCGTCTATCCGACCAGCTGGCCGGATCATCTGATCTGGGTCGCGCTGCTCATTCTGCTGCTGGCGCGCGGGCCGGGCACAATCTCGATCGATGCGCTGCTGGCGCGCCAGTTCGACCGCGACGGTGCGGCAATGCGCGCGGGCGCGTGAGGAGCTTTCCGCTCTAAGATCAATTGCCATTCCCGGACCAGGCAGCCACCATGGACAGCGGGGCTCTGAGTCGGACAGGATACATGGCAACGAACAGCGGCACGCGGCCACGCGTGGTGATACTGGGCGCCGGGTTCGGCGGGCTCAGCGCCGCCAAGGCGTTGCGCAATGCGCCGTGCGACGTGGTGGTGATTGACCGGCGCAACTACCATCTGTTCCAGCCGCTGCTCTACCAGGTCGCGACCGCGGCGCTGTCGCCGGCGGAGATCGCGAGCCCGATCCGCTCCATCCTCAGCCGGCAGAAGAACGCCCGCGTGCTGATGGCGCGCGTCACCGGCATCGATACCTCGCACAAGCTCGTGCACGTGCAGGATGGACGGGACGAGCCGTTCGATTACCTGATCGTCGCGACCGGGGCGCGCCACGCCTATTTCGGACACGACGACTGGGCGAAGTGCGCGCCCGGCCTCAAGAAGATCGACGATGCCACCGATATCCGCCGGCGCATCCTGCTGGCGTTCGAGCGCGCCGAGACCACCGACGACGCGGCGGAGCGCAAGGCGCTGCTCACCTTCGTGGTGATCGGCGGCGGCGCGACCGGGGTCGAGATGGCGGGCGCGATCGCGGAGGTGGCGCATTGGGCCTTGGCCGACGAGTTCCGCGTCATCGACCCGACCCAGGCGCGCGTCATCCTGGTCGAAGCGGGGCCGCGGCTGCTGCCGGCCTTTCCGCCCCGGCTCAGCGAGCATGCGCGCAAGGCGCTGGAGAAGCTCGGGGTCGAGGTGCATCTCGGCCGCGCGGTCGAGCACTGCGACGAGACCGGCATCGTTTATGGCGGCGAGCGGTTGGCGGCGCGCACCATCGTCTGGGGCGCTGGGGTGCAGGCTTCGCTGGCCGCCAAGTGGCTGGGCGTCGACAAGGACCGCGCCGGACGGGTTGTGGTGGCCAGGGACCTGACCGCGCCGGGTCATCCCGACATCTTCGTCGTCGGCGACACCGCCGCGGTGCTGGACGACAAGGGCCAGCCGGTGCCCGGCATCGCGCCGGCCGCCAAGCAGATGGGCGCCTATGCCGCTCGCGTGGTCGCTGCGCGCCTGGCCGGCAGGCAGCCGCCCGGCCCGTTCCGCTACCGCCACGCCGGATCGCTCGCCACCATCGGGCGCAGTGCGGCGATCGCCGATTTCGGCTGGCTCAAGGTCACGGGCTGGCTGGCCTGGTGGCTGTGGGGCATTGCCCACATCTACTTCCTGATCGACTTCCGGAGCCGTTTCATCGTGGCGATGCAGTGGTTCTGGTCGTACCTCACCTTCCGCCGCGGCGCGCGCCTCATCACGGGCACGGAAGGCGACGTGTAGGCACCCCATATCATTTGAGAAAGCACTGTTGCGGGGCTGCCACGGCTGTCGCCGCGCGTGTCGTTCCTATGCAACGAAACGCGCGGGAGAGTGTTCGCGAGCAGGGCTTGTCTGCAGGGTGGGAGAAATCACATGAACAGGATCGCAAGCGTACTCGCGCTGTCGTTCGCGGGCGTCTGCGCCGCATCCGGTCTTGCCTTCGCGCAATCCGATGCCACGCCAACCCTTCCGGCCGAGACGCTGCTCGCCCAGGCCAGCACGCAGCAATATGTCGTGCTCTTTGCACTGGATAG
>DATFDU010000074.1:0-3470 GCA_035251915.1 Dongiaceae bacterium
TCGGGACGCTCCTGGCGAAGGCAAACGGGGGCTTGCATGCGGATCGGTCACCGGGTTCGTCCCGAGGCACGGGCCCACGCGGCAACATCGCGGGCGTCATGGCGACTGTCCTAGCCACCAATCAACGCGTCGAGAGCGAGAACTCGACGGTTACCCACGCCGTAGCGATCCTGCTGATCGCCTACGTGATGGTCAGCATCTGGCTGCTGGCCGCCGGGACACGCGACTACCCCATCCTCCATACCATCCTCGATACCGGCGTCGGTCTGATCGCGGCCGTGCTTGCAGCGCTGTTGTGGGTCATGGGCCGCCATGTCGGTGTGCCGTTGTTGATCTGGCTCGCGACCGCATTCGGCGGCGCCGCGCTCTTGCATCTGGTCCATGTACTGGTCGCAGTGGAAGGGCCGAACGGTGCCGCAGCAGTTTTGAGCGCCGCGACCTGGGGGCCAGGCGCCTATCTGCTGCCCCTCGCGATCGGCGGATCGCTGTGGATGTTCGCCGCGAAGAAAGGGAACACGATCGGCTTTGCGCTCGCCGTGCTGGCGGCGGGGGCCGCGCTGTTCGCGATCTTCCAATGGCTGCCGCCCCAGACCGCGCAGACGCATTTCGGCGTCACGCGGCCGGCACTGCTCGTCGCGCCGTTGCTGTGGCTCGGCATCGCGATCCATTGCTGGCGCGAACGCGCGGGCGATCGGATGCTGCGCGCGCTGGCCTGGACGGCGCCGGCGCTGGTCGTCGCCAGCCTGTTCATGCTCTATGCGCAGCGCGAGGGCGACCCGCAATCCATCGTCGGCCATCTCGGCACGCTGGTCAGCTATCTCGTTCTCCTGCTGCTGCTGCTGAAGCTCGCCTCGGTCGAGATGACGGAACGGGTGCGGGCGGAAAGCCGTCTGGCGCAGCTGATCGACGAGCAGGAGCGGCGCGTGCGCGAGCGTACCGCGGACCTGGAAGCGGAAGTCGCGGTGCGGCGCGAAGCGGAGGAGAATGCGCAATCCCAGCTCCAGCGTCTCAACCTGCTGCATCAGATCACGCGCGCGACCAGCGACCGCAAGGACCTTCCCAGCATCTATGACGTGGTGGTGCGCAGCCTGGAGGAGCAGCTGCCGGTCGACCTGTGCTGTCTTGCGCTCCATGACGCCGGCAGCAACATGCTGACCGTATCCAAGGTAGGCCCGCGCTGCACTGCGCTCGCCCGGCAACTCGGCCTCGCCGAGCGCGCGCGCCTGGCCGTGGACAGCGATGCCCTGACCCACAGCACCCGCGGCACGCAGGTGTCCGAGCCGGATACCGGCCAGGTCGCCTCGCCGCTGTCCCGGCGTTTCGCCGAAGCCGGCCTGCGCTCGCTGGTGGTATCGCCGCTGAAGATCGAGGACCGGGTGTTCGCGATCCTGATCGTGGCGCGCCGCATGGCGCAGGGCTTCAGCAACGGCAAGTGCAAGTTCCTGCGCCAGCTCAGCGAGCATGTCGGCCTCGCCGCCCACCAGGCGCAGCTCTACGAGGCGCTGAAGCAGGCCTATGAGGACCTGCAGCAGACCCAGCATGCGGTGATGCAGCAGGAGCGGCTGCGCGCGCTCGGCCAGATGGCGAGCGGCATCGGCCACGACATCAACAACGCCCTGTCGCCGATCGCGCTTCATACCGAATCGCTGCTGGAGAGCGAGCCGAACCTCAGCCCGCGGACGCGGGAGTCGCTGCAGACCATCCAGCGGGCGATGGAGGGCATCGCCCAGACCGTCGCGCGCATGCGGGAGTTCTACCGGCCGCGCGCGGCGGAATCGGCGCATCAGCCGGTCCAGCTCAACACCATGGCATTGCAGGTCATCGACCTCACCCACGCGCGCTGGGACGGCATGCCTCAGCAACGTGGCCATGTCATCACCGTGCGCACCGACCTGGCGGCCGATCTGCCGGCCATCCCCGGCGTCGAAGGCGAGATCCGCGAAGCGCTGGTCAACCTGGTGCTGAACGCGGTCGATGCGATGCCGCACGGCGGCACGCTGACGCTGCGCACCAAGCTGCTGCCGGCGCCGCAGCAGGGCGCGAACGCGGGCTATCTCGAAATCTCGGTCGCCGACACCGGCATCGGCATGAACGACGAGGTGCGGCGGCGCTGCATGGAGCCGTTCTTCACCACCAAGGGCGAACGCGGCTCCGGCCTCGGCCTCGCCTCGGTCTATGGCGTGGTGCGCCGCCATGGGGCGGAGATCGACATCCGCAGCGTGCAGGGCCGCGGCACCACTGTCTCTCTGATCTTCCCGGTGCCCGTCGTTCCGGAGGGGCCGGTTGCAGCCATACCGCCGCGGCGCATCCAGGTTGCGCCCGAGCGCCTGCGCCTGCTGCTGGTCGACGACGATCCCTTGTTCCTGAAGTCGCTCGGCGACCTGCTGGAGTCCGACGGCCACATGGTGACCGAGGCCAGCGGCGGCCAGCAGGCGATCGACGCCTTCCGCGCCGCGCAGCAGCGCCGCGAGCCCTATTCCGCCGTCGTCACCGATCTCGGCATGCCTTATGTCGACGGCCGCCGCGTCGCCGCCGCGGTGAAGGAGGCGTCGCCGATCACGCCGGTCATCCTGCTCACCGGCTGGGGCCAGCGCCTGATGTCCGACGACGACTTCCCGCCGAACATCGACCGCGTCCTCACCAAACCGCCCAAGCTGCGCGAGCTGCGCCAGACGCTGGCAGAGCTGTGCAAGCCGGACGTGTTGCGGTCGTAGCTCGAATACGGTGTCCCCTCACGCCGTCATAGTCGTGCTTGGCACGACTATCCACGAGTTTGCCTGCACTCGCGCGATGCTGCACATGGAAACTCGTGGATGGTCGGACCAGGTCCGACCATGACGACGGAGTGAGAGCAGCGTCGGCTAACTGGCCTTCCGCACGAACTCCGCCCAGGCCGGATAGATGTACTGGCGCCATTTGCGGCCGTGGAAGATGCCGTAGTGGCCGACGCCTTCCTGTTCGAAGTGGCGGCGCCTGGCGGCGGGGATGTTGCGGCAGAGGTCGTGGGCGGCCTTGGTCTGGCCCAAGCCGGAGATGTCGTCGAGCTCGCCTTCGATGGTCATCAGCGCGGTGTCGCGGATCGCGCTCGGCTCCACCTTCGCGCCGCGATGGGTGAAGGTGCCGACCGGGAGTGAATGCTCCTGGAACACGTGGCGGATGGTGTCGAGATAGAAATCCGCCGACAGGTCCATGACCGAGAGATACTCGTCGTAGAAGCGCCGGTGTCCCGCCGCGCTCTCGCCGTCGCCGACCACCAGGTGATGGAAGAAATCGATGTGCGACTGCACGTGGCGGTCCGGGTTCATGGACATGAAGCCGCCGAGCTGCAGGAAGCCGGGATAGACCCGCCGCATCGCGCCCGGATAGTGCGGCGGCACCAGGTCGATGACCTTCCGTTCGAACCAGTCGAGGCTCTGGCTGGTGCCGACATGGTTGACGGTGGTGGGGTTGACGCGGGTATCGACCGGCCC
>DATFDU010000075.1:0-12903 GCA_035251915.1 Dongiaceae bacterium
ATCCGTGATCGCGTGCGCACAGCGCGGCTGCACCTTGGCGCGTCCGCGGGGCCGGTGACTATGGTTGGCGCCTTCGCACTCGACATCGGTATTGGGCGCGCCGCACAGATTCTGCGGTCGGGCCTGGAAGCTGCAGACTTCTCCATTCATTCCATGGATTGCAGCGCGGTTCTTCGGCCACTTCCTGGACCGCCTCGGCCGCGCCCCGCAGCGCCGCCACTCGGCACGATGATCTTCTGTGTCAACCCGCCAACTATGACCGATCTGCTCAGCCATTTCGGCCCGCGCATCTGCCGGGGCAAGCGGCTGGTGGGCTATTGGTGGTGGGAGCTGGATCGCGTCCCGCGGGCCTGGCTGCCGTGGGCGGCGCTGATGGACGAGATCTGGGTGTCCTCGCGCTTCATCCACGACACCTTTGCGCGCGGCCTGCCGGGCAAGGTGGTCCGCTACGTCCCGCTGCCGGTGCCGGAACCGGCGGCCGCGCCGCTCGGCCGCGCCGATTTCGGGCTGGCGGATGGGCCCTTCACCGTGCTGGCGGCGTTCGACCTCTCCTCGCGCTGGGCGCGCAAGAACCCGGTCGGCGCCATCGCCGCGTTCCGCCAGGCCTTCCCAGGCGCCAGCGACGCGCAGCTGGTGCTGAAGGTCAGCGGCGCCGAGCAGAATCCGGCGCAGGCGGAGCGGCTGCGCGGCCTGACCGCGGACATGCCCAATGTCCGCATCATCGACCGCAACCTGCCGCAGCCCGACCTGGCGGCGCTCATCCGCTGCGCCGATGTCCTCATCTCCTTGCACCGGGCCGAAGGCTTCGGCCTGTTCATCGCCGAGGCGATGTGGCTCGGCACCGCCATCGTCGCGACCGGCTGGTCCGGGGTGATGGACATGCTCGATCCGGAGAATGCCCTGCTGGTCGCCTTCGACAAGGTCGCGGTCCAGCCGGCCGACTATCCGTCGGTGCCGCCCGGCGCCGCGTGGGCGGAGCCCGACATCGGCCACGCGGCGGACTGCCTGCGGCGGCTGGCGAGCGATGCCGGCCTCCGGCGGCAGCTGCAGACCAACGCCCGCGAACGGGCGGAACGGCAGTTCAGCCTGGACCGGTTCCGCTCCGTCGCCGCCGATCTCTTGCCGGCCGGCGCGCCACATCCGGGATAGCCAAGAAAGAAAAGAGCGGCGTGGCGGCGCTCGGGTGCGCCTGATGCCACGCCGCCGTGGACAGGGAGAAAATCGAGATGAATACGCCGCTCTGTACGCCCGCTAGGCCGCCGATGCCGCCGGCACGAACTGCATGATCTTCGGCGTCTCGGCCGCGATCAGCTGACGGGTCTCGTCGCGGCTGATGCCGACCCAGCAATGGGAGATGCCGGACGTGTTCTCGATCGTCGCGCGCTGCCGGGTGGCCAGCACGACGTTGTTGAAGGGACCAACCTGGACGCGCTTAGGGGTCGCGCCCGAATTGATCGAATAGTTAACGTAGAACTCGAGCATGCCTCGCTCCATCTGTTACCCAAGAGAAAGCCGGTGACCTGAATCCTGGGTAGGGAACCCATTTCCGTCAACAGAAGTGCCCACACCCGCGTATGAGCTAGCCGTTTGGAACGGATGCTCGTTTCCGCCTTCATTAAGGTTACCGCCCCAGCTATTCCGCGGCTTTGCGCGCAAAACGTGACGGCCGTCAGAGAAAGACGTCCTCGTTTTCACGAATGCTTGAAGCGGTTTTTTGCCGACTGTTGCGCAAATGCCAAGTGACTGTGGCTCACGAACCGCCTGATTCGCATGGTTAATTTCTGACGAGTCGGGCGAGTCGCCGACAGTGAAATTCGCGCTTACGTGGTTTACGGCGCTTAACCGAGCCGGCGCGGGATCAATCCATCCGCGGCAGCTGCGTGATCGCGACCGGCCCCGCGAACTGCGCCAATGCCGTGCGCAGCAGCGGCGCATCATAGTGCTCGCGCTCGGCGCGGAACCGCGCCGGCAACTCCCACCAGGGCAGCGCCGGACGCGCGTGATGCAGGCGATGCAGGTTCATGTTGAGGATCAGCAGCCGCAGCGGCGCGGGGAGCGCGAGGTTGCGGGCAAATTCCGGCCGGTCGATCGGCGTGCCGAAATGATAGACGTTGTCGAACATCGAGATCATCACGCCGCGTGCGATGAGGAAGCCTGCCAGCATCGGCCACCAGGCGCCGTACGCGGCCGCCGCGCAACCGATCAGCGTCCAGGCCAGCACCATGTCGGTGCGGATCGCGCGCAGCCGCCTGGGATCGAGGAACTGCCGGTGCGCCGCCGCGCGGATCGCCGTCAGCGCCGGATCCGCGCCGCGATAGACCCGGTCGATGATGCGCCTGATCGCCGCGCGCGGCAGGCAGCAGGCCACCGGCGCGACGATCTCCGCGAGATACAGGCCGAACACCAGCGTGCCGAGGAACGCGATGCGCGCGCGCAGCCGCGGCGTCACCGCCGGATCGTAGACGTCCGGCCGATCGAGCGGATTGCGGTTGTACTGATGATGCATCAGGTGCCCGAAGCGCAGCACGTGGAACGACGAGCCGAGCAGCACCGCCATCAGGCGCCCCGCCCACAGGTTATGCTGCCGGCCGGCCTGGAAGCCGCCATGGATCGCTTCGTGGTGCAGCGCCCAGAAAAAATTGGTGAGCAGCGCGACCGGCAGCAGCAGCCAGCCCCAGCGCCCGTCGATCGGCAACAGCCACAGAGGCAGAACGACCAGTCCACCGATGGTGAGGCTCGCCATGGCGGCCAGCAACGCCAGATTCAGCCGGCGATACCGCGGCGCGTGACTGGATTGATGCAAGCCCCCGATCCCCGAACTCTTCGCCCTGCTGTGCGGCCCTCTCCGCGAGAACAGCGGACCTCAAAAGAACCGGCCGGCGCACCGTCCGTCAACACATTCTTTACGCAGACATAGGAAACAAGAGACCGGCTGGAGCGGCGCACGTTTCGTCGCGGCGTTTCCGGGACAAATCCGCAGCGCCCAGGGCAAGTCCCGGCGGCGCTGTTCGGGGGGTGAGACCTGGCGCTCCGCGGGCAACCGCGGAGCGCCGCTCATGTCAGCTTTCGCGCGACAGCGCCTTCGCCCCGGCCTCGGCCACCTGGCCGTCCTGGTTCGAGCGCATGCCCGAGACGCCGATCGCACCGACGATCCTGCCGCCCGCGATCAGCGGCAGCCCGCCTTCCAGCGGCACCATGCCCGGCGCCGCGAGGATGCGCAGGTTGAGGCCGCCCTGCGCCACCGCGTCTTCGAAGGCCTTGGTCGGGCGCTTGAAATTGACGGCGCAGCGGGCCTTTTCCTGGGCGATCGCCACGCTGCCGTGCTGGGCATGATCGAAACTGTGCAGCATCACCAGATGGCCGCCGCTGTCCACGATCGCGATCACCATGGGCCAGTCGTTGGCGCGCGCCTCAGCCTCGGCGGCCGCCATCACGCCCTTGGCCTGCTCGAGGGAAATCGGCGCGCCATACTCCAGCGGGCGCGGGACTGCAGTGTTCGGCATGATCAGGATCCTTCCCAACCGAGCCTGCGCGAGGCTCGTGCGCGCCAGTATAGAACGCGCAGCGCACCGCTTGGGAAGCGATCGGCGGCGTCAGCTGAATGCAAACAGGACCGCAAAACCCGCGATCATGATCGCGACGCCCACCCAGAGCAGCACGCCGATCCGCTCCAGCCTGCCCCACTTGGCAGGCGCGGCCGGCGCAGGCTTGCGCCCCGCCACGATGTCGAGTGCTTGCTGCATATCCTGGCTTCTGGCCATGGCCGGTTCCCCTCAGGTGCGGGATCGAGGGTGGACCAGCACCGCCGGATCGCCCGGGCGGCGATCATGCACCAAACGCCGACGCTAGGCCGCAAGTATTAAGGAGGGCTGACCGCCACCGTGCAATGAAGGATAGGGCCGCCCTGCGCCTGTGCAGCAGGGCGCAATTCCACGAAGCGGACGATTCAGGCGAAGGTGGCGAGCACCGCAAGGGCGATGATGGAGATGCCGATGGCGATCCACACCGGCGTGCTGAAGCGGTCGAGCACGCTGTGCCTGCTGGCGCGGACGGCGGAGACGACGGGCTTCGGCCCGGCAACAAGGCCGGAATCGTGCGGAATATCGTGGCTCGCAGTCATCGAACGTTCCCTCTGGTGCCGACTGCCCCGTCCCCACGGGCGCCGCGACGACCGCAAACAGCGGTCATCCCACCGACCGGCGATGCTAGGCCAACTTGATTAACGATTCCTGAGCGGGGCTACGCGGCGACGACCATCAAGCTCGATGTCGCAGATGCATAAAGTTTTCCTGCAATGTCGGTGAGCCGCGCTTCGGTGAAGGCGGCACGGCGGCCGATCGAGACGATCCTGCCTTCCGCCCGCACCGGCCCTGTCTCCTTGGTCATGGCCTTGTGATAGGCGACCTTCAACTCGAGCGTGGTGCACATCTGGCCCGGCGCCATCCTGGACTGGGCGGCGTAGCCGCAGGCGTTGTCCAGGATCGTGGCGGCGAAGCCGCCGTGGGCGACGCCAAAGGGATTGTAGACATGCGGCCCAGGCGTCCCCTCCACCACCACACGCCCCTCCTCGACCTCGACGATGTGCAGGCCGAGCGTCTGCTCGATGCCGGTCAGGCGCCCGTCCGCCATCATGATGCGCAGCCGCTCGAGGCCGGAGCGATGAAGGCCGATGTCGGCGAAGATGTTCATGGCGCTGCTCTGGTTGGTCTGCTGCAGGGCGCTTATAGCGTTTCCCGGGGATTTCAGCGCAATGATTTATTAGGGATAGCGGTCCCAGGATCGTCGCTGGTCTCTCTCGGGGGTGTCGGACATGGGGAAACTGCGCCAGACCTTGCGGGCCGATCTGGAAGCGCCGGAGGCGGAGCGTGCCTTCGGGACCGGCTGGATCAGCGGTGTCCTCGCGCTTGCGCTGGCCCTGATGGGTCTCGGCGCGGTCGCGTTCCTGATGTTCCCGAGCCTGTTCAGCATGCCGGTGCTGCGGGACTACTACGGCTATCCCTGGTTCCGCTTCGGCCTGCATCTGATGCTGGTCAGCGCCTTCGCCCTCGCGGTGCTCAACCTGGTGCTGCGGCGGCAGAAGATCATGGGCTTTGCCGCCATCGCCGCGATCCTGCTCGCAACCCTGCTCGGCGGCTCGCGCACCCAAAGCCTCGATGTCGTCGCGACCGGCTACTATCTCGGCCTCGACTGGTTCCTGATCAACATCGCCCTGCTCGGCGTGCTGTTCATCCCGCTGGAGCGGCTGTTCGCCAAGCGGCCGGAGCAGCCGGTGTTCCGCATGGCGTGGCGCGAGGACCTGTTCTACTTCCTCGTCAACAGCCTGCTGGTGCAGTCGCTGACCTTCCTGTCGCTGACGCCCGCCACCACCCTGGTCGCCAACACCGACTGGGGCACGCTGCGCGGCTTCATGGCCTCGCAGCCGTTGTGGCTGCAGTTCCTGGAGATCGTCATCGTCACCGACCTCACCCAATACTGGGTGCACCGGGTGTTCCATCGCATGCCGGCGCTATGGCGCTTCCACGCCGTGCATCATTCGGCGCAGAAGATGGACTGGCTCGCCGGATCGCGCATGCATGTGGTTGAGATCGTGTGCCTGCGCGGTTTCACCATCATCCCGATGTATGCGCTCGGCTTCGACGAATGGGCGCTCAAGGCCTACATCCTCTACATCTACCTGCACTCGACCTTCATCCACGCCAACGTCCGGTTCGAGTTCGGCTGGCTGAAGCACATCCTAGCGACGCCGCAGTTCCACCACTGGCACCACGGCATCGAGAAGGAAGCGGTCGACGTCAATTTCGCCGCCACCTTGCCGTGGCTCGATCGCCTGTTCGGCACCCATCATCTGCCCGACCGCTGGCCGAGCGGCTATGGCGTCGGCGGCCACCCGGTGCCCAGCGGCTATCTCAAGCAGCTCGTCTACCCGTTCCGCCGCACCTGACATCTTCTTGACCGCCTGCGGTCTAGCGTCCTAACTCGTGTCATGCACGAGAGGCGACTCATGACCGCCGACGAATTCTACCAGCAGGCCTTTCGCGCCGAGATCGCGGCCCTGAAGCCGGCGAGCCTGTGCGATGTCGGCTGCGGTGCCGGCACGCTGCTGGCGCACGCACAGTCACTGGGCATCGCAGCGATCGGCATCGAGCCCGACGCGGCCAAGCGCGCCGAAGCGAACGGGCGCGGCCTGAACATCCGCGCGGGAAAGGCAGAGGCGCTGCCTTTTCCCGATCGCGCCTTCGACCTCGTGACGTTCGAGAACTCGCTGCACCACGTGACCGAGATCGGCCGCGCCCTGGCCGAGGCCATGCGGGTGGCGCGGCAGGCCGTCCTGATCGTCGATCCGTGGTTCGATCTCTCCATCCCCTCGCAGAAGGTGGGCGACCGGTTCGAGCGCTGGATGAAGGCGCTGGATCGCATGACCGGCATGGTGCATTGGGATCCGATCGCGGCCGGCGAGATCGCCGCCGCGTGCAACGGCAGCGCCGTCACGGTGCGCCATCTGCTGCAGCTGACGCCGATGTCCAACGAGGCCTTCGACTACTTCGCCGGCCGCGCTCAGCCGCATAAGGAGACGCCAGTCTACCAGGCAAGCGGCATGGACCAGGAGCTGTCCGCCATTCGCGGAGCGTTCCAGAGCACTGGCATCACCGAGGCCGGAGCCTTGCTGGTCACCGTCCTCAAATAGATCGGCGGTGCGGGCATTTGAGCAAAAAAAACGGCAGCCGCGAGGGCCTGCGGCTGCCGTCGGCTTCGCCTCTCTTGGGGATAGAGGCGTCGGGGACTCTGCATCACATCGGACGTTCTTGCGAACCTATCAACTCCGGTGTGACGCCGCCTCAGACGCAGCACGGGACGCCGTCCTCGATGCGTCGTCGTCGGCGAAAACTCATGATGAATATGGCGGCGTATGGCCTGTATGTCGTGCGTCAAGCTTGTGATTAGCTTGTGACCTTAGGTCACAGATTCTGCCAAATCTTTCCAACAGGTTAATCGACATAACAGCGCGTTAAGTCAGCGCGCCGGATAGGCCAATGGCAGGTCGACCACCACGCGGAATCCGCCATCCGGCCCGTTATCGGCGGAGACGACCCCGCCCAGCATCGCCACGTTGCGCCGCACGATGGCGAGGCCGAGGCCGAAATGCGGCTGACCGTCCACCTGCGGCTCGTGGCCATTGCGAGTCGAGAAGTGGCGCTCGAATATGTGCGGCAGCAGATCGGGAGGGACGCCGGGTCCCTGGTCCTCGACCGACAGGCGCGCGCGATCGCCGGCGCGCTTCAGCGTGACCTTCACCGTGCTGCGCGGCGGCGAGAAGCCGACCGCGTTGTCGATCAGATTCTCCAGCACGGTCTCGATCGTCTCCTCGCTGCCGACCACGACGAGGTCGGGCGAGACCTTGCAATCGATCTTCGGGCTGTCCTGGTCCATCTGCTGCTCGTTGGCGGCGCGCGCCGCGTTGCTGGCGAGCGAGGAGAGATCGACGATCGAGCGGCCCTCGGAGATGCTGGTCGCGATGTCGTGGTCGATCCGGCGCGCCGTGCTGATGAGGCCGTCCAGCTTCTGCAGCGAGCGATCGATGGCAACCGCCGCGTCCTTCACGTCCTCGGGCCGGCCGCTGCGCAGCGATTCGAGCGCCTGGCGGATCGAGGCGACCGGGCCTTTCAGCGCGTGGGCGTTCTCCTCCGCCGCTTCGCGGATCGCGCTGGCGGCACGGCGCATGGTGTCGACCAGCCGGTCCATCGCGGCGGCGATCGGCTGCAGCTCCTGCACCGGCGTCAGGTCGGCGAAGCGCACCGAGGGCTCGATGCTCGATTCGCTCATGCCGCGCGCCAGGCTGCCGAAGCGCCGCAGCGCCTGCCAGATCGAGAGGCCGGCCCACACCGACAGCACCGCCATGATGACGTAGAACAGCGCCGCCCAGCGTAGCTCCGGCGCGCTCGAGAACGGCTTGGTCAAAGAGGCGATGACCGGATCCTCGGGATACGAGGTCACCACCAGCCAGCAGCCCTGCTCGGTGTGAAACGGCGTGAGAGAGGTCAACAGTTCGGTCACCCCGGTGGCGCCCTCGAACTGCGCGGCGAGCGGCCGGTTGCCGGCGCAGCTTTCCGTCGCCTTCAACAGCTGGCCGGAGGCGATCAGCGCCTCGCGCTCCGCGGACAGCTGCTCGGCGGTCACGTGCGGCGCGCTCGCGATGTAGAAATAGCTGGAGGCGTCGTCCGCCGGCCGCAGCAGCAGCTTCAGCCACAATTCGCCGCGGCTGACGGAATCGAGGAGGTCCTGCGCCTCCACCGGCGCGCGCGGCCCGGCCGCGATCAGCTTCTCCTGCAGCGCCTGCGCGGCGAGCCGGCCCTGGATCTGCAGGTTGGTGACCATGAGCTGCTTGCGCTCTGCGTCGGCCTGCTCAAACCGGCCGTACAGCAGCGCCGGGACGATCAGAAAGACCGCCGACACCACCATCAGCTTGACGGTAACGGAAGAGCGAATTCGCTCAGGCTTGGCCATCTGGCGCCCCTTCGCGCCACCTGTATCCGAAGCCCGGGACCGAGACAATGGCGGCGAACTGGCCGTCCACATCGCAGAATTTCTGGCGGATTCGCTTGACCAGAGTGCGCACGTTGGCGCGATAGCCTTCCGAGCCGGAGCCGGCGATGAAGCTCTCGCCCTTCAGCACGTCATAGAGCTGGCGATAGCTGACATCGCCATGGGCGCGCGCCAGCCGTTCGGTGACGCGGAACTCGCCGAGAGTCAGCGAGACCGGACTCTCGTTCCATTTGGCTTGATGGATCGCGGGTTCGATCAGCAGCGGACCGCGCTTCAGCGTCGCCGCCGGCACGCCGCCATCGCGGCGATTGCCGGCCAGCACCAGCTCGATGCGCTTGCGCAGCACCGAGAAGCTGCGGGTCTTGGAAATGAAATCGACCGCCCCCGCTTCCAGCGCCGCCTCTTCGTAGAACACATCGTCATGCGAGGTGAGCAGCAGCGCCGGCGCCTTGCAGCCGAGCTTGCGCAGGCGGTCGAGCAGATCGACGCCGGTCATGCCGGGCAGCCGCCAGTCGAGGATCAGCAGGTCCGAGCGCGCCATCGTCGGAACGCCGGCGATCGCGGTCTCCGGGCGTTCGAAATGCGTGGCCGAGAACCCCGCCCCGGCCAGATTGTTGATGAGAACTTTCGCGAATACGTCATCGTCCTCGACGACGACCAACATCGGCTCGCCCGACATTTCAGCTCCGGCGTAGTTTTCCGTAACAGGCATCCACGGCCGTGCCCTCCGAGGCCGCAGCCGCATCCGCGGCCGCGCTCGCAGCTGGCTGGCCTGCTGACGCCGACTGACCCGCCGACGGGGCGGCCGCTGGTGCTGCCGTCGTCGCGGGCTGGCTGTTGGGCGCCACCGTCAAGACACGCTCATCGGACGTTGCCATGTCCAGGAAAAAGAAGACGTCGAGTCCGCAATCGCCGCCCTGGTAGACCCAGACAGTGGACGCCGCGCGCTGCTCGACCCGAGCCGGCTCACCCATCAAAGCGGTGACCTCGTCCTCGCTCTTACCCATCAGTTCCGAGGCCGTGTACACCGGCGCGGGTGGCGCCGCCGGCTGCTCAACCGGCGGTTCCGGCTCGGCCGGTTGCTTGGCGGCGACGGTGGGCGTCTTCTGTTTCTCCTCGACGCTCGCTTCTTCCTGAGGGCGGACTGCCGGTTGCGTGGGTGCGCTGCGTTCCTGTTCCGGCGTGGTTGCCATCCGCGCGTCGTCGCGCTCAACCGGCTTGGTGCAGCCGGCCAGCAGTGCAATCGACAGCGCCGCCGCGCCGAGCAAGGCGCGCGCGAAAATGGTCCGTCCCCTCGTCATGTCAACGATCATAGTGCACATGCACAATCATTCCAGTCCTTTTGCACTACAATCATTTGTGACGCCCAGTTAAGAGCGCAAACGAAGGTGCTGCAGCGCGGTCTTTCTCACACAATCCGGTGAAGAAGGCGAAAGAGTGCGACACGTGATCGCGGCGTGCGCTGACCCGCGTCACAAGAGTCGGCGCATCTGGTGGGGCCAAGACCGACATCTTGGCTCACAGCACCAGACCAACGCCGCCGGAGTCGCGGATTTCGCAGAATCCAGCCCTGCCCCGAGCCCTCGCCATCGACCGCCTCCCACCAAACCGGCGTCGACCACCCTCCGCCCCGAGCGGACTGGCAGTCACGGGTGCAACAACTTGACCGCAAAAGAGTTCCATTGCTCGTCCAGTTTTGGACTCCCGCTCAAATACATACGAATCTCATGCCAGTCCGGATTGGGACGCCACACGTTGAAAAAGCAGCCAAATCAGCGAGTGCAATGGGTCAGGCCGGCCGTTCCCGGCGGGGCTCAGGCAAATCGTGCCGGGCAGGATTCGGCCGCTAGATCTCGATCTGGGTGCCGAGCTCGACCACGCGATTGGGCGGGATGTTGAAGAAGTCCATGGCGCTGGTGGCGCTGCGCGACATCCAGGCGAAGATGTGCTCGCGCCACATCGCCATGCCCGGCTTGCTCGACGGGATGACGGTCTCGCGGCTGAGGAAATAAGAGCTCTGCATTGGGTCGCAATGCAGCCCCTTGTGCTCCGCCCGCCGAAGGGCGTCGGGAATGTTGGGTTCTTCCATGAAGCCGTAATGCAGGGTCAGCCGGTAGAAGTTCTTGGGCAGCACCGCGAGCTCGAAGCGCTGATCCTCCGGCACATAGGGGATGTCCTCGAACCGCACCGTCATCACCACCACCTGCTCATGCAGCACCTTGTTGTGCTTGAGGTTGTGCAGCAGCGATCCGGGCGTGCCGGTGGCTGTTCCGGTCATGAAGATGGCGGTGCCGGGCACCCGCGGCACGCGGTCGGAGACCGCGTTGAGGAAGGTATCGAGCTCCAGCGCGTCCTTGCTGACGCGCTCCCCCAGCAATGTGCGGCCGCGCTTCCAAGTGGTGAGGACAAGGAAGATGACCAGACCGACCGCCAGCGGGAACCAGCCGCCATGGGCGATCTTGGTCAGGTTGGCGGTGAAGAAGCTGAGATCGACCAGCAGGAACAGCCCGATCACCAGCACCACCACGATCGGTTTCCATTTCCACAGCAAGGCCGCGATGACCGCCAGCAGCAGCGCATCGATGATCATGGTGCCGGTGACGGCGATGCCGTAGGCCGCGGCCAGGTGGGTCGACGACTCGAAGCCCAGCACCAGGCAGGCGACGAAGAAGGCCAGCATCCAGTTGACGAACGGCAGATAGATCTGCCCCATCTCGGACGCCGATGTATGGATGATCTGCATGCGCGGCAGATAGCCGAGCTGGATCGCCTGCCGGGTCACCGAAAAGGCGCCGGTGATCACCGCTTGCGAGGCGATGACCGTCGCCGCCGTGGCCAGCCCCAGCACCGGCAGCCCGGCCCAGTCCGGCACCATGCGGAACAGCGGATTGTCGACCGCGTCCGGATGCTGGATGATGAGCGCGCCCTGGCCGAAGTAGTTGATCACCAGCGCCGGCAGGACCAGCACGAACCAGGCGGCGCGGATGGGGATGCGGCCGAAATGCCCCATGTCGGCATAGAGCGCTTCGGACCCCGTGACCGCCAGAACCACCGAGCCCAGTGCCAGGAAGGCGATCCAGCCATCCAGCATGAAGAAGTTGACCGCGTAGTAAGGATTGAGCGCGAGCAGCACCCGCGGATGCTCCAGGATGTGCATGACGCCCAGCACCGCCAGCGTCAGGAACCACAGCAGCATGATCGGCCCGAAGAAGGTGCCGACGCGCGCGGTGCCGTGCTTCTGGAACACGAACAGCAGAATCAGGATGACCAGCGTCAGCGGCACCACATAGTCGTCGAGCGCGGGGACCACGACCTGCAGGCCTTCGACCGCGCTCAGCACCGAGATCGCGGGCGTGATCATGCTGTCGCCGTAGAACAGGGCGGCGGCGAAGATGCCGATCACCACGATCAGCGGCGTCAGGTTCGAACCGTGGGTCAGGCGCGTCGCCAGTGCCAGCATGGCGAGGCTGCCGCCTTCGCCCTTGTTGTCGGCGCGCATGATGATGGCGACGTATTTGACCGTGACGGTGAGCATGATCGCCCAGAAGATGAGCGACAGCACGCCCAGCACATGCGGCTCGTCCGGCACCAGCGGATGCGCGCCATGGAACGATTCCTTCATCGCGTACAGCGGCGACGTGCCGATATCGCCGAACACGACCCCGACGGCGCTGAGCGCGAGGGCGGCAGCGCTCTTCTGTTTAGGCGTGGTTGTGTCCACGATGTTGGCCTGAACCTGCTCTTTGACGCCCCGGTGGTCGCGCCGGCCCGATCCCCCGCCGGCGCGCTGCGAAGTTAAGGGCGCTATTTAGGTCGGTCTTGCTCCGCTGACAACCGCCCCGTGGCCGTCAACAACCAACACCTTGGTTAAATTGCATAATTCTCATGCAGCCCAGTCCATAAAGGCGTCGAAACAGCGCTGAAAGAGGCCGTCGAGAGCGTTCCGGCGCGGCGCAAATCCAGGTAAAACAACGCCCGAGATCATATTCGATTGCACCCCTTCGGAGGAACCAGATGGTCCGTGAGGCCCCAAATCCGACCAAGCAGAACCAATTCTATCCATTCGGCGAGCGGCCGATGCCGCCGACCAAGAACGGCAAGCCGGTCAACCCGGCGGTCGTGCCGCTGCATGACGTCGCCAAGCTGCCGGACGGCGCCAAGTTCGTCGTGGTCGGCGCCGGCATGCACGGCATGTCGACCGCCTACCACCTCGCCAAGTATCTGACCGAGAGCGGCAAGGGCAAAGGCTCGGACGTGGTGCTGATCGACAAGGCCGGCCCGGGCGCCGGCGCCACCGGCCTCGCCTGCGGCTGCGTGCGCAACCTCTACATGACCAAGCCGCTGCACGCGATCCTGCGCGAG
>DATFDU010000076.1:0-2985 GCA_035251915.1 Dongiaceae bacterium
TGCGGAACTATCCGGCAATTGCGCACAAATATATGCGCCGGATCAAGTGCTTAGAAGTCAGAAGTCGGAAGTCAGTCGGAATGGATCAGCGGCGCCTGCCCTTCTGACTTCTGGCTTCTGACTTCTGACTTCCCCACTCCACGATGTGGTCCTCGAGCTCGCCGGCGTCCTGTTCCGAGATGATGCGGCCGCGCCCGGAGATGCCGGCGCGGTGCACCGCGCTGCGGTCGCCGCACTTGAGGTAGTGCCAGTCGTAGAGGTCCTTGCCCTCCGCCACCAGGCGATAGGCGCAGGTGCTCGGCAGCCAGCGGATCTGCTTCACGTTGCGCGGCGTCAGGCGCACGCAGTCCTTCACGTATTTGAAGCGGGTCTTGTAGTGCTTGCACTGGCAGCTCTCGGTGTCGAGCAGCTTGCACGCGACGTTGGTGAAGTGCAGCTCGTCGGTGTCGGTGTCGATGATCTTGTTGAGGCAGCACTTGCCGCAGCCATCGCACAGGCTCTCCCACTCGGCCTGAGTCATCTGGCTCATCTTCTTGGTCTTCCAGAACGGCTGCTCGCCATCCGCCATTGCTAGGGTCCGAACGCATCCATTGATGGCGGCACTATAGCGGCTGACGCGGTCGATGGCGAATGGCTAAGCCGATCCGAACGGCTTGATCGGTGCGCCCAGTTCGTAGAATTCCGTGCCGCCGGCACTGCCGATCAGTAGGTAGCGCTTGCCCAGGGTCGGGTAGTCGAGCACGTCGAGCGGCTTGTTCTCGCCGCCCATCAGATAGACCAGCTCTTCCTCGAACGGGTTCTTGAGAAGGTGCGGCACCGACGGCGTGGCGAAGCCCATGAAGTCGCCCGGTCCGACCTCGTGGCTTTGCCCATCGATCTCCGCGATGCCCCGACCGGATAGGATGTAGACCCACTCCTCCTCCAGCATGTGGGCATGATAGGCAAAGGAGTCCTTGCCCGCCGGCAGCCGCGCCAGCGTGACATGGGCGCGGCTCATGCCCGCCATCCGCGACAAGCCGGCGCCGATGAACTCCGAATTGGGATTGAGGCGCTGCTTGAAGTGCTTGCCGCGCGCGGCGATCTCGTCGGCCTTCCATAGCACTTTGCGGGGTGTCTCGCTCATGATCCGTCTCCCTGCCAGTCCGCAATGCGGGTCCAGATGCCCTCGTAGCCAACAGGCAAGGCCAGCGCATCGACCGCGACCAGCGCGGTAAATCCGCTGGCGACGTTGGTGTAGCGATAGTCGCACTCGCCCAGCCGCTCGTAGCGCTGCAGCGACGGCTCGACCGACAGCGCGGGGAACTTGACCCAGGCACAGCGGATTTTCGCCGCCTGCCCCACCGCAAGACCGAGACGCCGGATCGCAAGCGCGTTGGTCGATGGCGTGACGCCGAGGTCCGGCTCCGAACATCCGTCGAGCCGCGCGTCACGGGCGCCGTCCACCAGCCAGCCATCGCCCGCGCGCTGAAGCCGTAAGCGGCGTTGCGCGTCTCCGAGCGTCTGCTCGATCGTGACGGAACGCGCCAACCACGCCTGATCGCAATCAATACCGTAGCGCACGACCAACGGCGCGCCATCCTGCGCAGCGATGACCTGGCCGGCGATGCCAAAACCATCCGGCGCGGCCGTCACGACACATTCCTCGAACGAATGGTCATCCAAATTACGCCGCCAGATGACGCGGCGGATGGTCTTGGAGGTCTGCATCGCAGAGTCCTAGCCGCGAATGCGCGGCATCAACTTGGCAAAAATTGCGGTCGACTAATCTGTCGATATTCCTCGCTGCTTCGCCTCCTGCGGCCAGTCCGCCGGCAGCTTGACCCACGGGTGGCGGCAGGAATCCCACACGGCGGAAGTTGGCGCCGGGAAGCCGGGGTCGGCGAAGTTGCCGGCGGAGACGCCGATCTCGTCCCGCGCGAACTCGGCGTACCAGTACACCGTGCTGCCGCACACCGGGCAGAAATAGTTGTCCAGCCAGCGCCCGGCATCGGAGGAGCGCCGCCACAGCCTGGCCTCGCCCTCGATCGAGAGGCACGCGCTCTTCGGCCAATACGTCGAGACCCCGAACACGCTGCCGGTCGACTTCTGGCATTCGAAGCAATGACAGACCGTGACATCGGTCGGATCGCCTTGCATGGCCAATTTGAGCTGGCCGCAGGAACAGGACGCCGTCCGGATCATTGAATCCTCCTGGGTTGGCCGACGCGTTCTGGGGCGATTCTACTCTCCATTTGACAGTTCGAACCCGATCGTTGCGGCCGGCGCATGTAGGGCCTTGAAGCCCGTCAGTATATCGTCCTAACATCAGCACGCCTCACCGATGTCGGGACGCTCCTGGCGAAGGCGAACGGGGGCTTGCATGCGGATCGGTCACCGGGTTCGTCCCGAGGCACGGGCCCACGCGGCAACATCGCGGGCGTCATGGCGACTGTCCTAGCCACCAATCAACGCGTCGAGAGCGAGAAGTCGACGGTCACCCACGCCGTAGCGATCCTGCTGATCGCCTACGTGATGGTCAGCATCTGGCTGCTGGCCGCCGGGACACGCGACTACCCCATCCTCCATACCATCCTCGATACCGGCGTCGGCCTGACCGCCGCGGTGCTTGCCGCCCTGCTCTGGGTCATGGGCCGCCATGTCGGCGTGCCGTTCCTGACCTGGCTGGCGACCGCCTTCGGCGGCGCCGCGCTGCTGCAGCTGGTCCATGTCCTCGTCGTGGTGGAGTGGCCGGGCGGTTCCGTGACCGCACCATCGGCGCAAGCGCTGCAGGCCGCGACGTGGGGGCCGGGCGCCTATCTGCTGCCGATTGCGATCGGCGGATCGCTGTGGATGTTCGCGGCGAAGAAAGGGAACACGATCGGTTTCGCAATCGCCGTGCTGATCACGGCGGTCGCGCTGTTCGCGATCTTCCAATGGCTGCCGCCCCAGACCGCGCAGACGCATTTCGGCGTCACGCGGCCGGCACTGCTCGTCGCGCCGTTGCTG
>DATFDU010000077.1:0-7559 GCA_035251915.1 Dongiaceae bacterium
CGGTTATGTAGGATTGAAGGCGCAAGAGAGGGATTCCCCGATGTTGCAGGGACAGTGCTTATGCGGCGCAATCCGCTACCGCTATGGTGGCGATCACACGGCGCTGACGGTCTGCCATTGCGGCATGTGCCGGCGCTGGCATGGCTCGCTTGGCGCCTATGTCGGCGGCAAGCCGGCCGACTACCGGCTGGAGGGGGAGGAGCACTTGCGCTGGTACGCGTCGTCGGCGGGCGCCGAGCGCGGTTTCTGCGGCCAGTGCGGGTCGAAGCTGTTCTGGCGGTCCAACGACGGCAGCGCGATGGACATCGCCGCCGGGTCGGTGGATCAGCCGACCGGCCTCAAGACCACCGCCCACATCTGGGTCCGGGACAAGGGCGACTATTACGGCTTGCCCGAGGATGGGCCGTGCTTCGTGGAATCCGCCGACAAGGCCAGGGAGGAGGCCGATCCGGCACCGCCGTCCCCGCACGAACTGCCGCAACGCCACGGGGGCTGCTTGTGCGGAAACGTGACGCTCACCGTGCGCGGCAAGATGCGCGACGTGGTGTGGTGCCACTGCGGGCAATGCCTGCGCTGGCATGGCCATTTCGGGGGCTATACCGCCAGCACCTGGGGGAACATCGCGCTGCGCGGCGAGGACAAGATCTCCTGGTACAAGTCTTCCGACCAGGCCCGCCGCGGTTTCTGCCGCGACTGCGGGTCCAGCCTGTTCTGGGAAGCCGTCGGCCGGGACTATGTCTCGATCGCCGCCGGCGCCCTCGATTTGCCGACCGGCCTCGTGACCGCCCGGCACATCTTTGTCGAGAGCAAGGGCGACTATTACGAGGTCGGCGAGGACATCGCGCAATCGTCGGGATCCATGGCGGCCAATCCCGTGACGTTTTGAGCAGGCCGGCCATGCGCGCGTTGATCTCGATGTACGACATGTCGGAGCGCCGGCCCGCGATCATGGCTTGGTGGGAAGGCTTGGCGCAACATTGGCGCGCCGCCGGGCTGCGCGACGTGCCGCAGGCCACGCTCATGACGGACGGCGATCTCTACGAGCTGTGGCTGGCGCCCGACCTCTTCATCGCGCAGACCTGCGGCTTTCCGGTCACGCATCGGCTGAAGGGCCGCGTGACGCTGGTCGCGACACCGGTCTATGCGGTGGATGGCTGCACCGGCGGCCGCTATCACAGCGTGGTCGTTGCGCGGCGAGAGTCCGATGTGCGCAGCCTGGATGACGTGGCGGGCAAGGTGGCGGCGGTCAACGGCTATGACTCGCAGTCCGGCTGGAATGCGCTGCGCCACAGCCTGATCGGCAAGGGTGCGCCGGCGCGCATCGTGGAAACGGGCGGCCATCGCAAGTCGGTTGCCGCGGTGCGCGAAGGGCGCGCGGATGTCGCGGCGATCGACTGCGTCACGTATGCGGGACTGCAGCAGCTTGCGCCGCAGGACGTTGCGCCGTTGCGGATCATCGCGCGCAGCGCGAGCGCGCCGGCCCTGCCATTTGTCACGCGCCGCGACATTGCTGCCTCCGATCTGGAAAAGCTGCGGGCCGGGCTTCGGACGGCGATGGCCGATCCTGCGCTGGCCGAAACGCGCGCGGCGATGCTGCTCGCGGGGCTCGAGATCATCCCATTGCAGGCCTATGACCGTATGCTGGAGATGGAGCGGGAAGCGGACCGCGCCGGCTCCCTGGTTGTCGCTCGATCATGAGCGCGCGCTACCCGCTGCTGCTGCCGAGCCTGGGCATCGTCCTGTCGGCGGTGTTCTGGGGGTCGATGTGGATGCCCCTGCATGCCGCTTACGGCACCGGCCTGTCCGGCGCATGGACGGCGTGGATGATCTACGGCGTGCCGGCTTTCCTGGTGCTGCCGTTCGTCCTGCGCCACGGCGGGCGCGGGCTGGTGGCGGGCGGCTGGCCGCTGCTGTGGCTCGGCCTCTCGACCGGCGTCTGCAACTACCTCTACGCGGCGAGCGTGGTCTATGGCGACGTCGCGCGCATCGTTCTGCTGTTCTACGTGAACCCGGTGTGGAGCGTCCTGCTCGAGCGCCTCATCCTCAAGGCGCCGATCACGCCGGGCCGGGCGGCGGCGCTGGCGGTCGGCCTCGCCGGCATGCTCATCCTCAACTACGACGGCGAAGGGCTCCCGTTGCCGCGCACGGTGGCGGAGTGGTGCGGTCTCGCCGCCGGCTTCTGCTGGGCGGTCGCCCTCGTCACCATGCGGATGACTCCCCGGGTCGGGATGGCGGAAAAGGCGTTCCTGCAGTATGTCGCCGCCATGATCTTCGGCGGTGCCGTGCTGGCGCTCGGCGTCTTTCCCGGCCAGACCGACTGGTCCGCGGTGGACTGGCCGCTCGCCATCTTCTGGATCGCGCTCACCGCCGGCATCTGGGTCCTGCCTGGACTGCTGCTGAGCTTCTGGGCGGCGGCGCGCCTGTCACCGACCCGGTCCAGCATGCTGTTCATGGCGGAAGTGGTGGTGGGGGTGGTGACGGCGGCGATCTGGACCGATTATCCGTTCGGCTGGCGCGAAGCGGTGGGCGGCGTCGTCATCGTATCCGCCGGCGTGATCGAGATCCTCTTCGGCGCGCATGCGCCTGCAGTACGGGAGACGGGCAAGGCATGAACATCCATCATTTCGACGCGAAGGGCATGAAGTGCCCGCTGCCGGTCCTGAAGGCGCGCAAGCTGATGAAGGACCTCGGCAATGGCGACGTCTTGGAGGTTCACGCCACCGACCCGGGCGCGCCCGGCGACTTCAAGCATTTCTGCGAGACGACCGGGCACCGTCTGCTGGACAGCAAGGAAGCGGACGGCGTCTACGTGATCCGGATCGAGAGCGTAAAGAAGGATTAGTTGGTCGCGTTCGGCTGCGGTTCGGGCGCCGGCGCCTGGACCTCTTCAGCCTTGCCGAGCGCGGCCAGCGCGGTCTTCGCGCCCGCATGAAGCGGGACGGTCAGCCGGTCGATGTTCAAATGGATCCTGTGATTGCTTGCGGCGGCGCGCAGCAGCGCCTTGGCCAGGCCGTCGGCGAGCTCGTCCGACAGCGAAGAGCGCACGACCCACACCGCCGGCATCGACAAGGTCGGGACGACATCCGTTCCGGAATATTGCTTGTGCTTGATCCAGTCGGCCGCGACATAGTCGCTCTTGTTGTCGTCGGACAGCTTGGCGCCGAGCAGCTTGTAGTTGCCGGTGCGCATCAGCGCCGCGACATCCTCATTCGGGAGTTGCGCCACCAGCACCAGGGCGTCGAGCTTGTCGCCCAACAGGTCAAGCGCCGCGGTCCCCGGGTCTCCGGTCACCAGCTTGGTCTTCTTTTCGCTGATGCCGGCGGCGCGCAGCAGGGAACGCGCCGCCATCGCGTTGTCGGAATCCTTCACTCCGATGGCGATCCGCTTGCCGTTGAGCGCCGAAACATCCTGGAACCGTGCTTCCTTGGCCACCAGCACATGCAGAACCAGCTGGCCGACATTTCCGATGGAACGCAGCTCGGTCATGGCACCGGACTTCTTGAAGGGGCCGGTGCCTTGCACGGCGGTGTCGGCGACATCGGCCGAGACGATGGCGGATTCCACCAGGCCGCCATCGACCGACTGCAGCGCGCTCACGGGGTCGGCGGCGGTCTGGGCGAGGCCGATCACGCCTTCAACGCCGCAGGGACCGTCGTTGTCGCATTGGCGAGAGCCGGGCGGATTGCTGATGGCGCTGGCGATCTCGCCGGCGAGATCGTAGAGGGTCGATCCCGGCGCGCCGGCGCTGATCCGAAAATAGGCGATATCCTGGGCGAGGCCGATGCCGGGCAGGCAGATCGCAAGGGCCACCACGCCTGCGGCCACTGCGCCGCCAAGCCAGCTCTTCCAGGGCCACGTGCCGGAAGCGGTTCCGAACGCCCTCACAGCTTGATCCTCAAGGAATTACCCGACATCCGACTCGGGCGATTCGTGATTTTTCCAAATTTACGTCCCGAGTCGCGGATACGCTATACGCCAAACGGCAAATACTCGCGATTTCAAGACATTGTGTGACCAGACTCACGCACTTGCCGGTTTTCTGGGCGCGCCGATAGGGCAGCTTTACGACCCATTTTCCGAAACTTGGTGTGAGCCGTCGCGGGGCCGCTCTGCCGGGTCGCGCCCAGACTTCCCGGACGTGGTACGGTCTGGTAACACCCAACCCCGGCAGATTGGGACATGTGGCGCTAAGGATCGGTGAATGAACGCGGAATTATCACAGCGTCAGCGCAATTTGCGGCGCCTGTTGCGGCCGCGGCACGTCGCCATCGTCGGTGGGCAGGCGATGGCGGATTCGATCCGGCGCTGCGCCGACACCGGCTTCACCGGCGAGGTCTGGGTGGTCAATCCGAAATACCCGGAGCTCGGCGGGCGCAAATGCTATGCCTCGATCGCCGACCTGCCGGAAGCACCGGATGCCACCTTCATCGCGGTGCCGCGCGAAGCGACCATCGACATCCTGAAGCAGCTCGACGCGTGCGGCGGCGGCGGTGCGATCTGTTACGCCGCCGGATACACCGAAGTGGGCGGCGAAGGCGTCGCCCTCCACGAAGAGTTCACGAAGGCCGCCGGCAATCTCGCGGTCGTGGGGCCGAATTGCTACGGCATGCTCAACTTTATCGACGGTGTCTGCCTCTGGCCGACCGGCGCGCTGGGCCATCAGGTCGAGACCGGCTGCGCCATCGTCATGCAGAGCGGCAACATCGCGCTCAATCTCAGCCGCAACGACCGCTCGGTGCCGTTCGCCTACGTCATCAGCTCGGGCAACCAAGCCATTCTGAATGCAGCAGACTATGTCGATGCACTGGCCGACGATCCGAAGGTGACGGCGATCGGCCTCTATCTCGAAGGCATCAAGGACGTGCCGGCGTTCAGCCGAGCCGCCACGAAAGCCTTGCAGCGCGGCAAGCCGCTGGTGGCGCTGAAGGCCGGCAATTCCGAGCTCGGCGCCAAGTTCGCCATGAGCCACACCGGCTCGCTGGCCGGCAGCGGCAAGATGTACGACGCGCTGTTCGAGCGGCTCGGCATCATTCGCGTGCACTCCGTGCCGCAGCTGCTGGAGACGCTGAAGCTGGTCTCGACCGCGGGCCTGCCCAAGGGAAACCGGCTGGCGGTGTTCACCTGCTCCGGCGGCGAATGCCTGCTGACCGCGGATCTGTGCGACGAGCTCGGCATTCCGCTCCCCGGCTTCTCCAAGGATCAGGCGGATGACCTGCGCGCGCAGTTGCCGAACTTCGCGACCGTGTCCAATCCGCTCGACTACAACACGTCGCTGTGGGGGCACGAGGACCTGCTGGTGAAGTGCTTCTCCACCGTCATGCGCGGCGACTTCGATGCCGGCATGCTGGTGATCGACTTCGCCACCGACGGGCCGGAGACCGAGGCGGCCTGCATGGCCGGCGTGCGCGCGATCCTGAAAGCGTGCGCGATGCACGGCAAGATGCCGATCGTCACCTCGACGCTGTCGGAGCTGCTGCCGGCCGCCGCGCGCGCGGAAGTGATCGCGGCCAAGGGTGCGCCGATGCAGGGGCTGGAGGAAGCGCTGAAGGCCTTCGCCGCGGTCCATCGCTTCGCGCAGCGCAAGGCCAAGGTTGCCGCGGCTGCACTTCCGATAACGCCCGTGGCGGGCGAGACCCGGCGCATGCTGTCCGAGGTCAAGGGCAAGAAGCTGCTGTCCGGCTTCGGCCTCTCCGTTCCCGAAAGCCGCGTGGTGGCGCCGGGCGATGCGGTTGCGGCGGCAGAGGCGCTCGGCTTCCCGGTGGTGCTGAAAGTCGCGGAACCGGTGATCGCGCACAAGACCGAGGCGGGCGCGGTCGCCATTAACCTGAAGTCGCGGGCGGAGGTGGAAGCGGCCCTTGCGCGGATGGAGAAATCAGTCGCCGCCTATCTCAAGGGTGGCCGGATCGAGACGGTGCTGGTCGAGCGCATGGTCGGCGATGTCGTCGCCGAGCTGATCGTCGGCATCCAGCGCGATCCGCAATTCGGCCTGGCGATGGTGGTCGGCGCCGGCGGTATCCTGGTGGAACTGGTCGAGGACGCTGCGATGCTGCTGCTGCCGACTTCGGCCGAGGAGGTGGAAGCCGCCATCCGACGCCTCAAGATCGCCAAGCTGCTGGCGGGCTATCGCGGCAAGCCCGCCGCTGACATGGGCGCGCTGGTGAAGAGCATCATGGCGATCGCCGCTTTCTCTGAAGCCCATCGCGACACGCTGCTCGAACTCGACGTCAATCCGCTGATGGTGCGCGCGGATGGCGCTGTCGCGGTGGATGCCTTGGTCGTTCTTGGCCAATAGTCCAAGAGTCGTTTAGCCGCTTTCCGACGTCGCAATTCGCTTAGTTCGCCGTCCTGACCGTCAGTAGCGTGCCCCCCGTGCCGTTCTACGCGGAAGGAGCACGAGCTATGACCCATCAAGCCGGCCGTCATTTCCTGCAGGTCCCGGGGCCGACCAACATTCCCGACCGCATCCTGCGCGCCATCGCGCAACCGGTGCTGGATCACCGCGGACCCGCTTGGGCAAAGCTCCAGGCCGAGATCTTCGAGCGCATCCGGCCGGTGTTCAAGACCAGGCAGCCGGTGATGATCTTCCCGGCATCCGGCACCGGCGGCTGGGAGTCCGCGCTGGTCAACACCCTCTCGCCCGGCGACCAGGTACTGACCTTCGACACCGGCCAGTTCGCCGTGCTATGGGGCAACATGGCCCACAAGCTCGGCCTCGATGTGCAAATGCTGGCGACCGACTGGCGCCGCGCGCCGTCGCCCGAAGCGGTGGAAGCGGTGCTGACCGCCGACAAGGCACACAAGATCAAGGCGATCCTGCTGGTCCACAACGAGACGTCGAACGGCGTGATGAGCCGCGTGCCGGAGATCCGCAAGGCGATCGACCGCGCCAGCCATCCGGCGTTGCTGATGCTGGACACCATCTCCTCGCTCGGCAGCGCCGACATGCGCATGGACGAGTGGGGCGTCGACGTGGTGATCGGCGGTTCGCAGAAGGGATTGATGCTGCCGACCGGCCTCGCCTTCGTCGCCGCGAGCGAGAAGGCGCGCGCTCTGTCGAAGACCGCGAAGCTGCCGCGCGCGTTCTGGGATTGGGAGCCGATGCTGGCCGCCGCCGAGGGCAAGGGCAACCTGCCGTATACCCCGGCCTGCAACCTGTTCTTCGGCCTCAAGGAAGCGCTCGACATCATCGATGAGGAGGGGCTGGAGACCATCTTCGCCCGCCATGCGCGCCACGCCGAAGCGACGCGCCGCGCGGTGCGGGCCTGGGGGCTGGACACCGTGTGCGCCGAGCCGAGCGAATTCAGCCAGTCGGTGACCGCCGTGTTCGTGCCGGAAGGCTGCTCTGCCGATGGCCTGCGCAAGGTCATCCTCGAGCGCTTCAACATGTCGCTCGGCGCCGGCCTCGGCAAGCTGGCGGACAAGGTGTTCCGCATCGGCCACCTCGGCGACTTCAACGACCTGATGCTGGCCGGCACGCTGAGCGGCGTGGAGATGGGCCTCGCCCTCGCCAAGGTGCCGCATCGCGCCGGCGGCGTGCTGGCGGCGCTGAACTATCTGTC
>DATFDU010000078.1:0-4040 GCA_035251915.1 Dongiaceae bacterium
CATTTGCCAAGCGTCCATGAGCCAAGCCAGGCACGCGGGATAAGTCATGAAGACCGCGATCGTGCATGCCCGGGCCAGGACAAGCATCGGCATGTTCACGGAAGACGGTGGGGAACCGTTCGGGTTCATGGGTCATGGATGCTTGGAGCGAGACAGGTATCAGGGATCAGGTATCAGGTATCAGATTCTTCTGATCCCTGATACCTGATTACTGATCAGAGGCTAGAGGTTGTGCGGGTTGCCCTGCAGCCATCTGGTGTTGAACTCGTTGCTCACCAGCTTGCCGTCTTCGAGGAAGCGGATGGCATCGCCGATGAGCTGATGCGCGCGCACCAGTCCCGGATAGTAATAGCAGATCGCATTGCCCTTGAATTCGTAGCAGCCACTGACGGCGCCGATATCATCGGCCTTTCCGCGCAGCAGACTCACGCTTCAGCGCAATGCTTATCCTCCACTATGACGGGAGCATGGACGATTTCAAGACCGATCGCGGGATCGCGGCGTGCGGGCCAGGCAATGTCCCCCCACAAGTTCGAATTTGCAGAGCGGATGGCTTCGTTCCATTGTCGGCCCTGTTGCTGCGGCGACTGGACAGGACCTGCCTCATGGATGCGACGACCGCCCGGGCCTTCATCGATCACCTGTGGGACCGCGAGATCATCCCGAACCTGATCGACTACATCCGGATTCCCAACAAGTCCCCGGCGTTCGATCCCGATTGGCAGAGCCACGGATACATGAACCAGGCGGTCGCGCAGTTCGAGGCGTGGGCGCGCGCGAAGGTCTCTGCGATCGCCGGCGCGAGCGTGGAGGTCGTGCGTCTCGACGGCCGCACGCCGGTCATCTTCATCGACATTCCCGGCCAAGGGTCCAACCTGAGCGGCGACGCCGTGCTGCTCTACGGACATCTCGACAAGCAGCCGGAGATGACCGGCTGGGCCGATGGCCTCGGACCCTGGATCCCCGCGGTCAAGGACGGCCGGCTTTATGGCCGGGGCGGCGCCGACGATGGCTATGCGATGTTCGCCGCCTTGGCGGCGATCCTGGCGCTGAAGGCGCAAGGCGTCGCCCGTGCCCGTTGCGCCGTCCTCATCGAAGCGTGCGAGGAAAGCGGCAGCTACGACCTGCCGTTCTACGTGGATCATCTCGCCGCGCGCCTGGGATCGCCGTCGCTGATGGTGTGCCTGGATTCGGGCTGCGCCAACTACGAGCAGCTGTGGCTGACGACCTCGCTGCGCGGCATGGTCGGCGGCACGCTGACCGTCCAGGTGCTGGAAGAAGGCGTCCATTCCGGCGACGCCTCCGGTATCGTGGCCTCAAGCTTCCGCATCCTGCGCACGTTGCTGTCGCGGATCGAGGATGAAGGCACGGGCGAGATCCTGCCGCAGGCCTTCGCGGCGCAGATTCCGGCCGGCCGTCTGGATGAGGCGGAGGTCGCCGCCAAGGCGCTGGGCGCGGAGGTCTACAGCAAGTTCCCGTTCGTCGACGGCATGCGGCCGATGAAGGATGACCCGACCGAGCTCATCCTCAATCGCACCTGGCGGCCGGCCTTGTCGATCACGGGATTCGAAGGCGCGCCGCGCATCCAGGACGCGGGCAATGTCCTGCGCCCCGCGACCTCGGCCAAGCTGTCGCTGCGGCTGCCGCCGACCGTCGAGGCCGACGAGGCCGGCGACGCGCTCAAGCAACTGCTCGAGGCCGAGCCGCCCTACGGCGCCAAGGTGACGTTCGACCTGGAGAAGGCGGGTTCCGGCTGGGACGCGCCGCCGCTGGCCGACTGGCTGCGCGCCTCCGTCGACAAGGCCTCGCAGGTCGCCTTCGGCCGCGCCGCGGCGATGATGGGCGAAGGCGGCTCGATCCCCTTCATGGGCATGCTGGGCGAGAAATATCCCAAGGCGCAGTTCGTCATCACCGGGGTCCTTGGCCCGCACTCCAATGCCCACGGCCCCAACGAGTTCCTGCACATCGCGATGGGCAAGGGCGTGACGCTCGCCGTGTCGCAGGTGCTGGCGGATCACTGCGCGCGCGGGCGCTGATAGCGGTTGGCTCGATTCACGCAATGTCCGCTTGGTGCCAATAGCAGCCTTTGCTCGTCTTCGTCGAGTTGGCGGTCTTGGCACGCCGCCGCAAGAGGGGGTTGGTATCGCCAACACAGTTGCTATAGTACTGGTCTGACCACTTCGGGGAGCATGATGGCGAAGCGAGCGAAGACAAAGCTTCTGATGGTATCCGGGCTTGGTCCAGTCAAGAAAGAGAGCGTCGGCCAGCAAGTTGTCGGCCAGATCGTCGAGCTTATCCGCACCGGCAACCTGCGGCCGGGCGACCGGTTGCCGTCGGAACGCGAGCTCGTGGAGATTTTCGGCATCAGCCGGCCCAGCCTCCGTGAATCGATGCGGGCTCTATCGGTGCTCGGCATCATCGAATCGCGGCACGGTGGCGGCGCTTTCGTCACCGAGCTGGACGCGACCGCCATGCTGGCGCCGCTTGACCTGTTTTTGGCGCTGTCGAAGGCCAATTTCGACGACGCGTTCGAGAGCCGCCGCATCATCGAGATCGAGATCGTGCGCAAGGCCGCGATGAAGGCCACGCGAGCCGACATCCAGGACCTGAACGATATGATCGCCGCCCATTCCAAGATCCAGAACGACCCTGTCGGCTTTCGCATCCTGGACAGCCGCTTCCATGAGAAGCTGTCGGCGATCGCCGGCAACGCCGTCCTCCGGCGCGTCGCCTACGGCCTCTACAACATGGGCCTCGATTTCCGGCGCCGCGCCACCGAGGAGCCCGGCCTGATCGCGCAAAGCACACAGGACCACGCTCGGATCGCCGCGGCGATCGCGGCGCAGGAACCCGATCGCGCCGCGGCCGCGATGACGCGGCATATCGTTCACATCGAAGAGAGCACCAAGCGAGTCATGGCATCGGCCGCCGAAAAATCAGAGGTCAAGCTCAGCGCGCGGTCGCGCGCCATCGCCAAACGGCAGTAGGCCGCCCGGCCGGCTTGTCCGCGATCGTGCAGGCGCGCACGTCGGCAATCCGGAACGACTTCATCTCACCTTTCCATCTTGTCGCGCCGGCGCGGCCGTGACGCCATTGCGGGACGCAGGCGCTTGGCGGCCATCACCAGCAGCAGGATGAACCCCCAGGAGGCGAGCGCAAGGTGCGGACTGATGTTCATGAGGTTGAACCCGCTCGCAATCACCTGGAGGATCCACAAGGCGACGAACAGGCCGCCGATCCGGCCGAAACCGCCGTAGGGATCGATGCCGCCGAGGATCGCCGCCAGGATGGTGATCAGGAGGTAGGACGCCGCGATGTCCGCGCCGGCCGAGTTGAACCGCGCCATCATCACGACCGCGGCCAGGAAGCACAGCAGGCTGGACAGGACATAGACCGAGACCAGCACCCGGCGGATATCGACCCCCGAATAGCGCGTCGCTTCCAGGTTCGAGCCGATCATGTGGATGCGCACGCCCAGCGCGGTCCGCGTCATCAGCATGTGCACCAGCAGCGCCACCACCACGAACAGGATGAACGAGATCGGCACGCCGAGGATGGTGTCGTTGGAGAGCTGCAGCAGCGCGTCGGGGAATCCCGACAAGGTGCGCCCGCGGGTGAAATAGATCCCGAAGCCGTGCAGCAGGGTCATGGTGCCGAGCGTGACCAGGATCGGATGGACACCGAGGACAGCAACCAGCAACCCGGTGACGAGCCCGACAAACACGCACAGCAGCAGGCCGGCGATGAGCGCCCCGGTCAGCCAGAACACCAGCACCATCCCGCCGCTGTCGGGAGGCATGAGCGCGGTCAGGATCCAGGCCATCAGCAGGGCCGCCGAATTGGCGGTGGCGATGATGGCGAGGTTGATGCCGCCGGAGATCAGCGGGATCGCCATCGCCAGCGACAGCAACCCCAGCTCCGGCAACTGGAACATCATCGCCTGCAGCGTCGTCGCGTGCGGGAAGGTGGTCGGCATCAGCAGCGAGAAGATCACCACCAGCGTGGCCAACAGGGCGAACAGCCCGCCCACCCGGAACCCG
>DATFDU010000079.1:0-4907 GCA_035251915.1 Dongiaceae bacterium
AACGCCCTGATCATCCTGAATTTCGCGCTGCTGCTGAGCCTGTTCGGGCTGATCGCCTGGCGCGGCAGCCAGCTCTGGACCGAACGGCGCGCGGGCCAGGCCGGCGCCCGGCTGCATGCGCGCATGGTGGCCTGGTTTGTCGTCATTGCCGTTGTGCCCACCATCCTGGTCGCGGTCTTCGCCGTGGTGACGCTGAATTTGGGCGTGCAGAACTGGTTCTCGCCCGCCGTACGGGATGCGCTGGGCAGCTCGGTCAATGTCAGCCAGGTCTATGTCAACGAGCACAAGGCCAACATCCTGGTCGATATCGGCTACATCGCCGAGAATCTGCAACGCGACCCCAGCCTGTTCGACGAAAAGAAGCAGATCATCGTAGACCGCCTCGTCGCCCGGCTCGGATCGTTGGCCACCAGCCGCAGCGTGCGTGTCTATCTCTTCGACGGCCAGGGCCGCCAGATTTCCCGCACGGCGGAGCCGGGCTTCCAGGATCCGGCGCCCACGCCCGCCGAGATTGCCGAAGCGCGTGATGGTGTGGTGGTGACCAATCCGCGTCCCGAGCTGATCACGGCGCTGGTGCCACTCAGAATGCTCACCGACGCCTACCTGATGGTGGTACGCGTCGTCGATCCGGAGGTACTGAGCTACTACACGCGCAACCGCTCCGCGGTGGTTGAATATAACCGCCTGGACCAGAACCGGCAGGACGTCCAATACGCCTTCTTTGTCGTTTATGCGCTGGTCGCGCTGCTGGTGCTTTTGGGTGCGATCTGGGCCGGTATCTGGGCCGCCAACCGCCTGGTGCGGCCGATCTCGACGCTGATCGCCGCTGCCGACCGGGTGTCCGAGGGCGATCTCGAAGCCCAGGTGCCGGTGGAGCGCGAGGATGACGAGATCGGAACGCTGGGCCGTACCTTCAATCGCATGACCCAGCAGCTGGTGGCGCAACGCGCCGATCTGGTGGATGCCAACCGCCAGCTCGACCAGCGCCGCCGCTTTACCGAAACAGTGCTCTCCGGCGTCTCGGCGGGCGTGGTCGGCGTCGACCAGGACGGCAAGATCACCATCGTCAACCGCGCCGCGGCGCGGCTGCTCGATGCCGAGGTGCAGGACATGGAAGACAGCTTCTATGCCGCCAGCATGCCGGAACTGGCGGCCCTGATCCGCCGGGCGATGGAAGAGCCGGTGGGCCGCGCCTCGGGCGAGGTCCAGGTCAAGCGCGGCGCCAAGACAAGGACGCTGTCGGTGCAGGTGGCCAGCGAAAAGGATGCCCAAGGCTTTGTCGTCACTTTTGACGACATCTCCGACCTGGTATCGGCGCAGCGCACGGCCGCCTGGGCCGACGTCGCGCGCCGCATTGCCCATGAGATCAAGAATCCGCTGACCCCGATCCAGCTTTCGGCCGAGCGGCTGAAGCGGAAATATGGCGGCGAGATCACCACCGATCCGGACGTCTTCAACCAGTGCACCGACACCATCGTCCGCCAGGTCGGCGATATCGGCCGCATGGTGGATGAATTCTCCTCCTTCGCCCGCATGCCGGCGCCGGTGATGAAGCGGGAAAATGCCCAGGAGCTGCTCAGCCAAGCGATCTTCCTGCAGCGCGTTGCCCATCCCGAGATCGCCTTCACCACCGAGGCGCCCAAGGATGCGATTCATTTCGAGGGCGATGGCCGCCTGATTTCCCAGGCCCTGACCAATGTCCTCAAGAATGCGGGCGAGGGCATTGCCGCCCGGCACGCCAAGGGCGACGACGCGCCCGGCCGCATCACGGTGGCGCTCGAGCCGAATGGTTCGAACTTTGCCTATCGCATTACCGACAACGGCATCGGGCTGCCGCCGGAGCATCTGCACCGGTTGACGGAGCCCTATGTGACGACACGCGCCAAGGGCACGGGCCTCGGCCTCGCCATCGTGCGCAAGATCATGGAAGACCATGGCGGCGAGATTGCGTTGAGTGACAGGGAAAGCGGGGAGGGGGCGCAGGTCGTGTTGACGCTTCCCTTCGCGCAAAAGAGCATGAAAGGCAGAGAAGAAGATGGCCAAAAACGGATCGCTGATCGCGTCTGAAATCCTCATCGTCGATGACGAGGAGGATATCCGCGACCTGATTTCCGGCATCCTTGCGGATGAGGGGTATGGCACCAGGGTGGCCGGGGACTCCGAGTCCGCGCTGGCTTCCGTGCGGTCGCGCCGGCCGCAGCTCGTGATCCTGGACATCTGGCTCCAGGGCAGCCGGCAGGACGGCATCGAGGTGCTGGACACGCTGACGCGCGAGCATCCCGAACTGCCGGTGATCATGATTTCCGGCCATGGCACCATCGAGACGGCGGTGGCCTCGATCAAGAAGGGCGCCTACGACTTCATCGAAAAACCCTTCAAGTCGGACCGGCTGCTGCATGTGGTGGAGCGGGCGCTGGAGGCGGCGCGGCTCAAGCGCGAAATCCGCGAACTCAAGCTCAAGACCGGCGACGAGGGCGAGATGGTGGGCAATTCCTCCACCGTCGCCCAGCTCAAGCTGCTGATCGACAGGATCGCGCCCACCAACAGCCGCGTCCTGATCACCGGCCCGGCCGGTTCGGGCAAGGAAGTGGCGGCGCGCCTGATCCACGCCCGCTCGCGCCGCGCCGGCAATGCCTTTGTCGCGGTCAATTGCGCCACCATGGAGCCCGATCGCATCGAGGCCGAGCTGTTCGGCATCGAGCATGGCGACGGCCCGCGCAAGATCGGCCTGTTCGAGCTGGCGCATAACGGCACGCTCTATCTCGATGAAGTGGCCGACATGCCGCTGGAGACCCAGGGCAAGATCCTGCGGGTGCTGATCGACCAGACCTTCACCCGCATCGGCGGCCAGACCCGCGTGCAGGTCGATGCCCGCGTCGTCTGCTCCAGCACCCGCGACCTGCGCTCGGAAACCGAGGCCGGCCGCTTCCGCGAGGATCTCTATCACCGCCTGAATGTCGTGCCGGTGCGGGTGCCGTCCCTGGCCGAGCGCCGCGACGATATTCCGCTGCTGGTCAACCACTTCCTCAAGCGCCTGTCGGCCGCGGCCGGCCTGCCGATGCGCGAGATCGGCGACGACGCCATGGCGGTGCTTCAGACCCATGGCTGGCCGGGCAATGTCCGCCAGCTGCGCAATATCGTCGAGCGCCTGCTGATCATCGCCGGCGACGACAGCGAGGCCGTGACCGCCGATTTGCTGCCTACCGACCTGCTGCCCGCCGACCTGGCCGGCGTCAATGGCGGCCGCCGTTCCAGCGACCTGGTGATTTCGCTGCCGCTGCGCGAGGCGCGGGAGATTTTCGAGCGTGATTATCTGGTGGCGCAGATCAACCGCTTCGGCGGCAACATCTCCCGCACCGCCGCCTTTATCGGGATGGAGCGCTCGGCCCTGCACCGCAAGCTCAAATCGCTGGGCGTCGGTTCGGCGCAGGGGTTCAACGCATAGGTCCCTTTCATCATGGCCAAATGGCCCAATCGCGCACCGTCCGGCCGCATCGCCTATGTCAATGGCCGCTATCTCGCCCATGCCGCCGCCGGCGTGCATATCGAGGATCGCGGGTTGCAGTTCGGCGATTCCATCTATGAAGTCTGGGGCGTTCGCGGCGGCCGGCTGATGGACGAGGCCGGGCATCTCGATCGTCTGGACCGCTCGCTCAAGGCGCTCGGTTTGGGGATTGCGATGCCGCGCGAAGCGCTGCGTTTCGTGCTGGGCGAGGTGATGCGCCGCAACCGCCTGACCGACGGGTTGCTCTATCTGCAGATCACGCGCGGCGCTTTCCGCCGCGACCATGCCATTCCCGCCGAGAGCGGCAAGCCGACCGTGATCGTCACCGCCAAAGCGATCGATCCGGCGGCCAGCGCCGCGCGGCTCAGGGAAGGCATCCAGGTGATCACCCAGCCGGATTTGCGCTGGGCCTGGCGCGACATCAAGACAACGCAGCTGCTGCCAAATCTGCTGGCCAAGACGGAGGCCAAACGCGCCGGCGCCGGCGAGGCCTGGCTGGTGGATGGCGACGGATTTGTGACCGAAGGCAGTTCGGCCAATGCCTGGATCGTTACGCGGGAGGGCGATGTTGTCACCCACCCGCTGGGGCGTGCCATCCTGCCGGGCATCACCCGCCGCGTCGTCATGGCGGCGGCGCAGGAGGAGGGCATCAGCATCCAGGAACGCAAATTCACCGTCGCCGAAGCGCTGGCGGCGCGCGAAGCCTTTATCACTGGCGCGTCCGGCGCGGCGGTGCCGGTGGTGGCGATCGACGGCAAACCGATCGGGACCGGCAGGCCCGGTGCCCTCACTCTGAAGCTGCAAGCGTTCTATGCACGGAAAACGGGCAGCCCGGCCGACGGCTGACCATGCATTTTTGAGCGAATGCGGCTGGCGGTGCCGGTTTCCCCCTTTCGCAATCGCAGCAATGCATTATGCTGAGTCTCGCGCATATCCCCGTGCGCCACGAACAATGGGAAAACCCATGAGCGAAAAACAACAGAATCTGCAGGACACGTTCCTTAACGCCGTACGCAAGAGCAAATCGGCCGTCACCATCTTCCTGGTCAATGGCGTGAAACTGCAGGGAAACATCACCTGGTTTGACAATTTCTGCGTCCTGCTGCGCCGGGACGGGCAGTCCCAGCTGGTCTACAAGCACGCCATTTCGACGGTGATGCCGCTGGGTCCGATCCAGCTCCAGGACGAACCGGGCGACGCCTGACATTGGGCGGTGCGAAGAGCCGCCGGCGCACCGCGCTGGTGGTGCATGTCGAGCCCAAGGCGAGGGGTGCGCGCGGCCTGCGTGATGCGCAGGCGCGGCTGGAAGAGGCGGTCGGACTGACCGCCGCCATCCACCTTGATGTCGTCTGGTCCGGTGTCGCGCCCCTGGCGCGGCCGGTGCCCGCGACGCTGCTCGGCA
>DATFDU010000080.1:0-2637 GCA_035251915.1 Dongiaceae bacterium
TGAAGCACTTCCGCAGCATGGAGCGCAAGACGCACAAGGCCATCGCCGCCGATCTCAGGGCCCTCGCCACCGTCGCCAAGGAAAAGTAGCTCTAGCCCACGTCGCTGCGCGCGTGCGGCACGCCGATGTCGCTCTTGGCCAGCGCCACGGATTTCAGCACCGCGTGCGCCGCGATGCCGGGCCTGAGCCCGAGCGCCACCGCAGATCGCCGCGTGATGCGCGCCAGCAGCAGATCCTGCCCGGCCCGCAGCTGCACCACGGCGCCGGGCCCTTCGCCCACCTTCACCTCGGTCACGGTGACCGGCAGGATGTTGAGCGCCGACAGCCCCTCGGGCCGCTCGCGCGCGAGGATGACGTCCTGCGCCGGGATGCGCAGGCGCAGCTGGTCGCCGATCGCCGCCTCGATCCGCGGCAACAGCAGTCGGCCGGCGGAGACCGCCAGCTCGGTCAGGCCATCGTCATGCTGCGCCACGATGCGGGCCTCGATCACCGCGCCCGCCTCGCGCGAACCGACCATCGGCACCGCCTCGGGGTCGGACAGCACTTCGATCGCCGGTCCGGACCGCAGCACCCTGCCGTCACGAAGCACGACCATATTGTGCGCCAGCCGTGCCACCTCCGCGACCGCGTGGCTGACATAGATGATCGGCACGCGCGACTGGTCGCACAGCCGCTCGAGGTACGGCAGGATCTCGGCCTTGCGCGCTTCGTCCAGCGCGGCCAGCGGCTCATCCATCAAGAGGATCTTCGGCGCGCCGAGCAGTGCTCGCCCGATGGCGGCACGCTGCTTCTCGCCGCCGGAGATCTCCGCCGGCCGCCGTCCCAGGAGCGCGCCGAGGTCGAGCGCGTCGACGATCTCGCTCATGCCCGGCCCGCCCAGGCCCCGCGCGCGGCGAAGCGCGTAGTCGAGATTGCCGCGCAGGCTGAGATGCGGGAACAGGCGCGTATCCTGAAACACGTAGCCGACGCCGCGGCGATGCGGCGGGAGAGCCCGGTCTCCCTCCTGCCAGATCTCCGCGCCCATCGCGACACGGCCGACGGCGCGTGTCTCCAGGCCCGCGATGATGCGCAGCAGCGTGCTCTTGCCAGAGCCCGAGGGACCGAACAGCCCGGTCACGCCCGACAGGGAAAAGTCCTGCGCCACCGCGAGATCGAATTCCTGATAGCGCAGCTGGACGTCGACGGTCAGCGCCATGCCGTCAGCCCACATGCACGGGAAAACGGCGGTTCACGCTGTAGACCAGCAGCAGCACCAGGAAGGAAAAGAGGAGCAGGCCGCCCGACAGCAGCTGCGCCTCGGCATAGCGGATGGTCTCCACATGCTCGTAGATCGCGATCGAGATCACCTTGGTCTTGCCGGGGATGTTGCCGCCCACCATCAGCACCACGCCGAACTCGCCGATGGTGTGGGCAAAGCTCAGCACCGCCGCGGTGAGGAAGCCGCGCGCGGCCATCGGCGCGGCCACGGTGAAGAAGCGGTCCAGCGGCCCGGCGCGCAGCATGGCGGCCGCCTCGAGCGGCGCGCGGCCGATGGTCTCGAACGCCGCCTGCAGCGGCTGCACCGTGAAGGGCAGCGAATAGAAGGTCGAGGCGACGACCAGGCCGATGAAGGAGAAGGTGAGCGTCGTCCCGGTCATCTGCAGCCAGAAGCCGCCGATCGCCGATTTCGGGCTGAGCATGATCAGCAGATAGAAGCCGAGGACGGTCGGCGGCAGCACCAGCGGCAGCGCGGTGATCGCCTCCGCCAACGGCTTCCACCGGGTCCTGGTATGGGCCAGCCACCACGCGATGGGCGTGCCCACGAGCAGGAGAACTGCGGTGGTGATCGCTGCCAGCTGGAACGTCAGCCAAAGCGGCCCGAGATCCGGCAGCGCCATGCCTACTCCGTCCCGTAGCCGAAGGAGGCGATGATGGCTTTCGCCTTGTCGCCCTTCAGGTAACCGAGAAATGCGGTGGCGGCGGCATTGCCTTCGCCCGCCTTGAGCAGGACGGCATCCTGCCGGATCGGCTCGAACAGCTCCTGCGGCACGTCATAGCGCGAGCCCTTCGGCTCCTGGCCGGGCGCCTGGACTGCCGATGTTGCGACGAACCCCATCTGTGCCGCTCCGGAATCGACCATCGAGAGGGTCTGGCCGATATTCTCCCCCATCACGATCTTGGGCTGGATGGTCTCCCACAGGCCCATCGCCGTCAACGCCTCGCGCGCCGCGACGCCATAGGGGGCGAGGTCGGGATTGGCGATCGCCACATGCAATGTGTCTGCCGCCGTCAGTGCCGCTTTCGGATCCGCACCGATCCGGCCGGAGTCGGCGCTCCACAGCGAGAGCTTGCCGACCGCATAGGTGAAACGGGTGCCGGCGACAGCGTTGCCCTCCTCCTCCAGCTTGGCCGGGGTCCTGGCATCGGCCGACAGCAGGACCGCGAACGGCGCGCCCTCGCCGATCTGTGCATAGAGCTTGCCGGTGGCGCCGGTCGTCACCTGGATGGTGTGGCCGGTATCCTTGGCAAACTCGCCGCCGATCGCCTCGACCGCGCCGGCGAAGTTGGCGGCGACTGCCACCAGCGCCTCATCGGCGTGGGCCGACGTTCCAGCGAGCAAGGACCAAGCCGCCAGGGCGAGGGTGCCAGGGCTGAACT
>DATFDU010000081.1:0-2319 GCA_035251915.1 Dongiaceae bacterium
CGGCAGCGAGGCCGCGAACTGGATGTTCGCCGCGCCCTCGACAGGCCCGCAATAAAGATGCGGCGCGATCTGCGCATAGTGCGTTTCCGCCATCGCCGCTATCTTCTTGGCTTCCCAGATGCCGCCCACACGGCCGAGCGCCATCTGCAGGATCGACGCGGCGCGGCATTCCAGCACGCGGCAGAATTCGTATTTGGTGCACAGCCGCTCGCCGGTCGCGACCGGAATGGATGTGCCGCGCGCGACCAGCGCCATCTCCTCCGGCATTTCCGGCGGGGTCGGCTCCTCGAACCACAGCGGATCGTACGGCTCGATGCGCTTGGCAAGCCTGATCGCGCCCGACGCGGTGAACTGGCCGTGCGTGCCGAACAGCAGGTCGGCCTTGCTGCCGACCGCCTCGCGCAGCAGGCGGCAGAACTTCTCCGCGCGATCCAGCGCCTCCAGTGACGGCTGGCGCGGATCGAACGCGGTATAGGGCGTCACGGGATCGAACTTCACCGCGGTGAAGCCCTGCTTTACATACTCGGCCGCGCGCTTCGCCGACAGCTCGGCATTGTGATAGATGCTCTCGTCCTCGCCGGCCTGCGGGTAGATATAGGTGTAGCTGCGCAGCCGCTCGTGGACGCGGCCGCCGAGCAGCTCGTACACCGGCTTGCCGGTCGCCTTGCCGAGGATGTCCCACAGCGCGATCTCGATGCCGGACAGCACACCGATCAGCGACGGGTCGGGGCGCTGCGAATAGCCGCTGCTGTAGACCTTGCGCCACAGGCTCTCGATGTGGAACGGGTCCGTGCCGGCGACGTAGCGGCCGAACACGTCCTCGGCCATCGCCTTGATGACCTGCGGGCCGAAGCTGTCGCAGTAGATCTCGCCGATGCCGGTAATGCCGTTGTCGGTCGTCAGCTTCACAAAGATGAAATAGCGGCCGCCGAAGCTGGGCGGCGGATTGCCGACGATCAAAACCTGGATGTCCTTTGCCTTCATGGCGCGCTTTCCCCTTTTGCCGAGACCCTAGGGCAAGGCCGATCCGGGCGCAAATTCAGGGCGGATCCTGGCGCTCGGTGGTTGGGAGATGGTCGGATCCAGGAGAAAACCGGGCGGTTCTGGCCGGGGGCCCGCTGGCAAAAGCCGCGACCGTCCCCTATATGACGGGACATCGGCCGCGCCACCCTCGCGAGGGGCGACGCGGCCGCCTTTGTTGCTCTAGGGGATGGGAAACCGATGTCCGAGATCATGGCGGAACTCCTGACGGCCGAGGCCCTGGCCGCGTTCGCAACCCTGGCCGCGCTCGAGATCGTGCTCGGCATCGACAATCTGATGTTCGTGCAGATCGTCGCCTCGCGCTGCAAGCCGGAGCTGCAGGACAAGGCCAGGCACTGGGGTCTTGCGCTGGCGCTGCTGACCCGCCTGGCGCTGCTGTTCTCGATCTCCTGGGTGGCGGGTCTCGTGACGCCGATCGCGAACCTGTGGGGCTACGAGCTGTCCTGGCGCGACATCATCCTCGGCGGCGGCGGCATCTTCCTGCTGGTCAAGGCCACCATGGAAATCCATCATTCGGTGGAAGGCGAAGGCGCAACGGGCGGCAAGCGCACCCATCTTCCGTTCATCAATGCGATCATCCAGATCGCGATTCTCGATATCGTGTTTTCTCTGGACTCGGTCATCACCGCGGTCGGGATGGCGAACAGCCTCATCATCATGGTGGCGGCGGTGGTGGTGGCGATGATCGTGATGCTGGTGGCGGCGGCGCCGGTCGGCCGCTTCGTGCACAACCATCCGACCGTGAAGATGCTTTGCCTTTCGTTCCTGCTGCTGATCGGCACCGCGCTGATCGCGGAAGCGTTGCACTTCCACATTCCGAAGGGCTACATCTATTTCGCGATCGCGTTCTCGGCTGGCGTCGAGGCGCTCAACCTGGTGGCGCGGCGCAAGGCGGCGCGCAAGGCAGATAGCGGCGAGCGCGTGGTTTAAGGCAGCGCCTCTTCGATTGCCGCCGTCACATCCTTGGCGATCGGCGAGGCCTTGGTCGGGAACCAGGCGGCGAGTTCGCCGTCCGGCCCGACCAGGTACTTGTGGAAGTTCCAGCGCGGCGCGGCGGCTTCGCCTGCCACCTCCGCCGCCCACTGGTAGAACGGATGCGCTTCGCCGCCGGTGACGTGCACCTTGGCGGTCAGCGGGAAGTCGACGGCATATTGCCGCTCGCAGAAGCGCTTGATCTCGGCTTCGGTGCCCGGCTCCTGCCCGCCGAAATCGTTCGATGGAACGCCGAGCACGACGAGCCCGCGGTCGCGGTAGCGCTCCCACACCGCCTGCAGGTCC
>DATFDU010000082.1:0-2646 GCA_035251915.1 Dongiaceae bacterium
CGAGGTTGGCACGCTCGAGGGCATCTCGCTCGCGATCAAGGACCTGTTCTGCACCGACGGCGTGCAGACCACCGCGGGCTCGAAGATCCTCAAGGGCTTCAAGCCGCCCTATGAATCGACCGTGACCGCCAACCTGTGGAAGGCGGGCGCCGTGATGCTGGGCAAGGTGAACATGGATGAGTTCGCCATGGGGTCCAGCAATCTCACCTCCCATTTCGGCGGCGTCGGCAATCCGTGGCGGCGCAAGGGCGACAACAAGCGCCTGGTGCCGGGCGGCTCGTCCGGCGGTTCGGCCGCTTCGGTTGCCGCACGCATGGCGCTCGGCGCGACCGCGACCGACACCGGCGGGTCAATCCGCCAGCCGGCCGCCTTCACCGGCACCGTCGGCATCAAGCCGACCTACGGCCGCTGCTCGCGCTGGGGCATCGTCGCGTTCGCCTCGTCGCTCGACCAGGCCGGGCCGATGGCGCGCAGCGTCAAGGATTGCGCGCTGATGCTGGGCGCGATGGCCGGTCACGATCCGAAGGATTCCACCTCGGTCGACCTGCCGGTGCCGGACTACACCAAGGCGCTGACTGGCGACATTCGTGGCCTGCGCGTCGGCATCCCGAAGGAATACCGCCTCGACGGCATGTCGGCGGAAATCGAGAAGCTTTGGCACGAGGGGGCAGCGTGGTTGAAGAAGGCCGGCGCGGAGATCAAGGAAGTGTCTCTGCCGCACACCAAGTATGCACTGCCGACCTACTACATCATCGCGCCCGCCGAGGCGTCGTCGAACCTCGCGCGCTATGACGGCGTGCGCTTCGGCCTGCGCGTGCCGGGCGAGAGCCTGGATGAGATGTACGAGAAGACCCGCGCCGATGGCTTCGGCAAGGAAGTGCGCCGCCGCATCATGATCGGCACCTACGTGCTGTCCGCCGGCTACTACGATGCGTACTACCTGAAGGCGCAGCGGCTGCGCACCCTGATCGCCCGCGACTTCGACCGCGCCTTCAAGAATGTCGACGTGATCCTGACGCCCTCGACACCATCGGCTGCTTTTGCGGAAGGCGAGAACACCGACGACCCGATCCAGATGTATCTGAACGACGTGTTCACCGTGACGGCGAACCTGGTCGGCCTGCCCGGCATCTCGGTGCCCGGCGGCCTCGACAGCCAGGGCCTGCCGCTCGGGCTGCAGCTGATCGGCCGCGCGTTCGACGAGGAGACCCTGTTCCGCGTCGGCGGCGTGATCGAGAGCAGCGCCAACTTCACCGCCAAGCCGGCAGGATTCTGAGCCATGGCAGACGAGAAGAACCTGATCGAAGGCCGCACTGGCAAGTGGGAGATCATCCTGGGACTCGAAGTGCACGCCCAGGTAATCTCCGAATCCAAGCTGTTCTCCGGCGCTTCTACCACCTTCGGGGCGGAACCGAACTCGCAGGTCAGCCTGGTCGACGCCGCGTTCCCCGGCATGCTGCCGGTCATCAACAAGCGCTGCGTCGAGCAGGCGGTGCGCACCGGCCTCGGCCTCAAGGCGGAGATCAACCTCAAGTCGGTGTTCGACCGGAAAAACTATTTCTATGCTGACCTGCCCGCCGGCTATCAGATCTCCCAGTACACCCAGCCGATCGTCGGCAAGGGCATCATCACGCTCGACATGCCGGAAGGCGTGAAGCGCCATGTTGGCATCACGCGCCTGCATCTGGAGCAGGATGCCGGCAAGAGCCTGCACGACCAGCATCCGACCAAGAGCTACATCGACCTCAACCGGTCGGGCATCGCGCTGATGGAAATCGTGTCGGAGCCGGACATGCGCTCGTCGGAAGAGGCGGCGGCGTACCTCAAGAAGCTGCGCTCGATCCTGCGCTATCTCGGCACCTGCGACGGCAACATGGAGGAAGGCTCCATGCGCTGCGATGTCAACGTCTCGGTGCGCAAGGTCGGCGATCCGCTCGGCACGCGCTGCGAGATCAAGAACGTCAACTCGATCCGCTACGTCCAGCAGGCGATCGAATACGAGGCGCGGCGCCAGATCGAGATCATCGAGGATGGCGGCGCCATCAAGCAGGAGACGCGGCTGTACGATCCGAACAAGGGCGAGACCCGCTCCATGCGCTCCAAGGAGCATGCGCACGACTACCGCTACTTTCCCGATCCGGACCTGCTGCCGCTGGTGCTCGACCCGAAGTGGGTGAGCGAGATCAAGGCGACCCTGCCCGAGCTGCCGGACGAGAAGCGCGCGCGCTTCTCCAGCGAATACGGCCTCAGCGACTATGATGCCGGCGTTCTGGTCAGCGAGAAGGAGACCGGCGCCTTCTTCGAAGCCGTCGCCAAGGGCCGCGATGCCAAGCTCGCCGCCAACTGGGTGATGGGCGACTTGGCCGGCCTGCTCAACAGGGCCGGCAAGGGCATCACGGACCCGCCCGTCAGCGCCGAGGCGCTCGGCGGCCTCATCGACCTCATCGCCGACAACACCATCTCCGGCCGCATCGCCAAGGACGTGTTCGCGGAGATGTTCGAGAGCGGCAAGCAGGCCAGGCAGATCGTCGAGGAAAAGGGCCTGCGCCAGGTCACCGACACCGGCGCGATCGACGCCGCGATCGACGACATCATGGCCAAGAACGCCGACAAGGTCGCCGAATACCGCGGCGGCAAGGACAAGCT
>DATFDU010000083.1:0-20806 GCA_035251915.1 Dongiaceae bacterium
CGGCGAAATCGACCGGCAACATCATCAATGTCGACGCGGGCAATTCGCAGTCCTTTACGCGATAGCCGGTCTGGGAGCGTGCTATGACCGATTGGCAGATTTCACCCGACGCAGTCGAAGCGCATAACAAGCCGCTGAGCAGGGCGCTCGCCACCGACTATGCGGCGCTGGGTGAGCAGCTGGCGCGCCGCGGCGTCGACATCGACGGCATCACCAAGAAGGTCGCCGCCTTCCACGTCGCCGTGCCATCCTGGGGTGTCGGCACCGGCGGCACGCGCTTCGCCCGTTTCCCCGGCATCGGCGAGCCGCGCAATGTCCTCGAGAAGCTCGACGATTGCTGCGTCATCCACCAGCTGTCGCGCGCAACCCCTCGAGTTTCGCTGCACATCCCGTGGGACAGGCCGCGCGACGCCGGCGAGCTGAAGCAATACGCGCAGTCGCGCGGCCTCGGCTTCGACGCGATGAACTCCAACACCTTCCAGGATCAGCGCGATCAGAGGCTGTCCTACAAGTTCGGCTCGCTCTCCCACACCGACAAAGCGACGCGCCAGCAGGCGGTCGAGCACAATCTCGAATGCATCGAGATCGGCAAGGCGCTCGGCTCCAAGGCGCTGACGGTGTGGATCGCCGACGGCTCCAACTTCCCCGGCCAGAGCAACTTCACCAAGGCGTTCGAGCGGTATCTGGAGTCCGTGAAGCAGATTTATGCCGCGACCCCGAACGACTGGAGGCTGTTCGTCGAGCACAAGATGTACGAGCCGGCATTCTACTCGACCGTGATCCAGGACTGGGGCACCAGCTATCTCGCCGTCACCAGCCTCGGCGATCGCGCCTATTGCCTGGTCGACCTCGGCCACCATGCACCCAACGTGAACATCGAAATGATCGTCGCGCGCCTGATCCAGGTCGGCCGCCTGGGCGGTTTCCACTTCAACGATTCGAAATACGGCGACGACGATCTCGACACCGGCTCGATCGATCCGTTCCGATTGTTCCTGGTCTTCAACGAGCTGGTGGACGCCGAGCTGCGCCGCGCGCCGCGCTTCGAGCCGGCGCACATGCTGGACCAGTCGCACAACGTGACCGATCCGATCGAGAGCCTGATCCGCAGCGCCAACGAGATTCGCCGCGCCTATGCGCAAGCGCTGCTGGTCGACCGCAAGACGCTCGAGGAAGCCCAGGACCGCAACGACCCGATGCTGGCGTCGGAGACCTTGAAAGCCGGCTTCCGCACCGACGTCGAGCCGATCCTCAAGAAGGCGCGCCTGGATGCCGGCGGCGCGATCGACCCCATCGCCGCCTATCGCGCCAGCGGCTATCGCGCAAAGGTCGCGGAAAAGCGGCCTGCTGTCTCGCGCGGCGGCAGCGGCATCGTCTAGGCTGATCGGTCAACGAGTCGAGTTGCTCGGACGACCGTTCACTGTGGAAAGAAACCAGGAACCTTGTGAGCCTCGGCGCTTTGGCACTGGCTTGCTGTTCCACATCCTATCTTCAGCGCGCGCCTGGGTGAGGAGGTGCAATGCCGGGGTGTGGCAGAGCTACTTGCCTTTGTCGTTGCTATTGCCGCCCCCGCCCTTTGCGCCACCCTTTTCTCCGCCCAGTGGGCCGCCGAGCCCATCAAGCGCATCGCCGAGCGCACCAAGCCCGCGGCCAATTCTGGCGCCGGTAGAGCCTTCCTTTCTTGACACGCCGTCTCCGGATTCGGCGCCTTCGCCCGACTTACCGCCCTCAGCGGAGTTTCCACCGCCGCTGTCATCGCCGCCGGCCACTCCGCCACCATTGCCACCGGGCCCGCCACGACCGGCATCGCCGCCGGTGGCGCCGCCGCCAGACTTTCCACCTCCGAAACCGGCACCCGACTCTGCGATACGGCGGCCGCTGTTGCCGTCCAACTCTCCGCCGCTGATAACGCCGATACCACTCTCACCGCCGCCAGACTCTCTACGTCCGGCACCGCCGCCGCTGTCGCTGCCACCTGCGCGATCATCGCCCGGATCTCCGCCTGACTCTGATCCAACGCCACCGGTGTCGCCGCTCGGATCGCCCGAGCCACCCCTGCCGGCGCTGCCTGAACCCGGATCGGGCTTCGATCCGGCCGACCCGGACGCCCCGCTGGTGGACGATGCCGCTCGATCGGGGAAGCCGACGGTGGGACCATCCGGACGTGCATCTGCTACCTGTGCGACGGGAGCGCTGACTGTCGCAGTCGTCAAACTGGCCGCCAGCGGCAATTCCATGCGCGCGATCGCGGACTCACCCGGCTCGATCTGCGGCTGGGCCGACTTGCTCGCCGTCTGCACCACCGGCGCCGGCGGCTTCAGCTGCGGCATCAGGGGCAGCCGCGCGGTCTCGGCGACCGGCGCCGACGTCATCAGCGCCAAGTCGACAGCCTGCTGCATCGGCCAATCCGCTTCGGCCGAGGCGACTGCCGTCGCGACGAACGACTGCGCCATCGGAATATCCATCGGATAGCTCGGGGTAGCGCGGAGCACCGCCTCGGCCGGACTGGCGATTAGCATGCCGTCCCTCGCCGGCTTCACGTCTGCTTGGAGCCGGTTCGTCCGCTCCGTCGATTGCTCCCACAGCGCACCGCCGGCAACCGCCGCCATGGCAAAGAGGGACGCGGCGCCCGCGAGAACCCATTTTGTCCTGGACCGGCGCCGCGGCGGGTGGGGCCGCGCCAGGTTCGGCGGCGCGACCGGATTCCAGACACGCTGCACCAGGGTCGGCTCGCGCATCGCGAGCACTTCCTCGAACGACGTACTGTAGTGGATCGGACCGCCAAGACCTCTCGGCGTCTTCGGAACCTGAGGCGCTTGCTCCTCTCGCCAGCTACCCGCGACGGGGGGCACCGGCATCAGGTCCGGCGGAGTGCTGCGCAGGCTTTCCTGCGATTCCAGTCGCTTACGTTCCTTCCAGAGCGCGCAAATTCTGGCAATCTGTTCAGGCGACTGTTTCCTGACGTCGAAGTCGACGAGATCGCTGGTTGATTGGCGTACCGGTTCTGACGACACGTGACACCCCCTGGAGCGAGAGCGGAACACCGGGCAAGCATTTATGTTCCCGCCAGCGGCGTGGACTGTGGGGTCAATTTGGTGACAACTTACCGTCGCAGCGATGCTGGCGGGGCGATCGATCCGATCGCCGCCTATCGCGCCACGATGGGCTGACAGACGACCCACCGTCGCGCGGCGGCGGTGGCGGCATCGTCGAGCACGTGAGGGTAGAGCTCACTTGCCCTTATCCCCGCCTTTACCCTTACCCTTGTCACCATCGGAACCGCCCTTCCCGCCGCCCAACGCGCCACCGAGCGCATCCCCTAGTCCGCCAAGTGCGCCGCCAATGGCGCCGCCGATTCCGCCGCCAGCAGAGTTACCGTCTCCCGATTCACCGCCTTCGCCCGACTCACCACCTTCGCCGGACTGACCGCCCTCACCGGAATCTCCGCCGTTGTCGCCGCCGCCGGACTCTCCGCCATCGGAGTCACCACCACCGGACTCCCCGCCGCCAGACTCGCCGCCACCGGCGCCGCCGCCGTTGTCATCACCGCCGGACTCTCCGCCGCCGGACTCGCCACCACCGCTGTTACCGTCAGAGTCCCCACTGCCGGCATCACCACCGCCGCCGCCAGCTCCGCCACCAGGATCTCCGCCTGAGCCTGAGCCTGAGCCTGAGCCTGAGCCTGAGCCTGAGCCTGAGCCTGAGCCTGAGCCTGCGCCACCGGTGTTGCCACCACTTGGATCGCCCGAGCCGCCGCTGCCGGCACCGCCCGAACCACCTGCGCCCGGATCGGCCTCCGATCCGCCCGTGGACGACTTGCCGCTGGACGATGCCACCTGATCGCGGGCGCCGAAGGTGTAGTCGCTCTTGTCGTTGCCGCGAGAAATCGGGCTGTCCGGACGTGCACCGTCGATGCGCGCGTCAGCTGCCGGCGCAACAGGCGCGCTGACCGTCCCACTGGTGGCAGCGGACACGAGCGGCAGGTCGACGCGCGTGCGCGCTGGCTCATTCGGCTCGACCCGCGGCTGGGCTGCGTTGCTCGCCGTCTGCATCATCGGTGCCGGCGGCTTCAACTGCGGCATCAGGGGCAGCCGCTCGACCTTGCTGACAGGCGCTGAGGCCATCAGGGCCAGGTCGACGGCCTGCCGCATCGGCCAATCTGCTTCGTCCAAGGCGGTCGCCGCCGCGACGAACGGCTCCGCCATTGGAATCTCCATCGGATAGTTTGGGATAGCGGACACCACCGTCTCGGCCGGACCGGCGATCAGCGCGTGGTCCGCCGGTTTCGCGTGTGCCTGGAGGCGGTTCGTCCGCGCCGTCGAATGTTCCCACAGCGCACCGGCGGCAACCGCCGTCACGGCAAGGACGGATGCGGCGCCGGCCAGGACCCACTTCACCCTGGAGCGGCGTCGTGGCGGATGAGGCCGCGCCATCTTCGGCAGCGCGTCCCGATTCCAGACACGCTGCGCCATGGCCGGCTCGCGTACCGCGAGCACTTCCTCGAACGACGTACTGTAGTGGATCGGACCGCCGCTCTCGGGACCTCTCGGCGCCTTCGGCACCGACGGCGCTTGCTTCCTGCTTGCGATCGCCGGCACCGGCTTCAGGTGCGCGGGCGGAGAGCTGCGCGCGTTTTCTCGCGCCTCCAGACGCTTGCGCTGCTCCTTCCAGCGCGCAAACATCCTGGCGATCTGCTCGGGTGACTGCTTCCTGACGTCGAAGGCGACGAGATCGCTGGCAGGCTGACGGATCGGTTCTGACGACACGTGGCACCCCTTTGGAGCGAGAGGCGAACACCCGGGCACGCGCCGACGTTCCCGCCACCGGTGTGGGGTACAGGGTCAATTTGGTGACAACCGACCTGAGCGTGAGCTCAGCGGCCGCCCACCCGCTCGATCAATGCCATCGCGGCGGCCGGCGCCTTGGGCTTGAAGCCGTTGATCATGAAAACGAAGACGTCGCGCAACTTGGCTGCCTTGTTCTCCGGCGGGCCGATCGGCGCCGGCTCGTTGGGCGTGCCGCCCGTCGCCCAGGTGCGCGCCCGCCCGGCCCAGCTGTCCAGCTCCTTCGGCGGATAGCCGGTCGCGACCTTCTCCTGCGACCGCTGCAGCCTGAGATACACGAAGTCCGCCGTGACGTCTGGAATCTCCGGGAACTCCGCCTTGTCGGTCAGCACCGTCGCGATGCCGTATTTCCGCAGCAGCGCGACGAACTCCGGCACGCGGAAGCTCTCGTGCCGCACTTCCACCACATGGCGGATCGGGAGACCGCCGGCCTTGTCCGGCAGCAGTTTGAGGAACGCCTCGAGATCGTCCGGATCGAACTTCTTGGTCGGCAGGAGCTGCCAGTTGATCGGTCCCAGCTTCTCCTTCAGTTCGGTGACGCCGCTTGCGAAGAATCGCTCGATGCTCGAGCCCGCCTCCGCCAGCTTCCCCCGGTTGGTCGCAAAGCGCGGCCCCTTGACCGAGAATACGAAGCCTTCCGGCGTTTCGGCCCGCCAGCGAGCGAAGCTCTCCGGCTTCTGCGATCCATAGTAGGTGCCGTTGATCTCGATCGCGGTGAGATGCTGGCCGGCATATTCCAGCTCGCGCTTCTGCGGCAGATCCTTGGGATAGAACGTGCCGCGCCACGGCTCGAACGTCCAACCGCCGATGCCGACGCGGATATTGCCTGTGGTCTTGCTGGGCATGAACACGACCTCGTCAATTGCAGGTGCGCCAGGATCGCGCGACGTCCTGGCAGCATCGGTCAGCAGCCTACCCGGATTTGCCGGCGGCAGCGCGGACGTTTTTCGTCCCGGCGCGAGGCCGAACCGTAACAGCGCATCCGCCCTCTTGTTTGTGAAGAGTGCCCCTATGGCATGAAAGAAGCGGAACAAGGAGGAGAAGATGGCAAACGATCGCAGAAGACGCGACGAGCACGGGTGGGAGGAAGACCAGCGTGGCCGGCGCGGAGCCAGGGACTTTGGCTCGGAGCAGTACGCGGGCCGGCGCTCCGGCAGCGAAGGGCGCGGCTCGGATTGGGCCCGCTCGGACACGGAGCGCGACTGGGGAAGGCGGGAAGAATTCGGCAGAGGCGGCGAATATGGCCGGGGCTATGACCGTGACCAGGACTATGAGCGCGGTTTCGGCCGCAGCTATGGTCGGCAGTACGAAGATCCGGACTATCCCGAGTACGGCCGGCAAGCTGGCGGAATGTATGGCCGGCCCGAGAGCGGCGAAGGCTCCAGCCGGACGTTCAGCCGCCAGTACGAAGACCAGGGCTATCCCGACTACAGCCGGCAATCCCGCCGCATGTACGGCCAGCCGGAGGGCGGTCGCGGGTTCGAGCAGAGCTACGGACAGGGTCGCGAGCAGAGCCGCAACTGGACCGACGAAGGCCGTCTTCAGGGTTTCGGATTTGGGCAGGGCACACATTCCGGCAAGGGACCGAAAGGCTACAGCCGTTCGGACGATCGCATCCGGGAAGACGTGTGCGATCGCCTGACCGACGACACGGAGATCGACGCCTCGGAGATCGATGTGAAGGTCAGCGATTGCGAGGTCACGCTGGCCGGGACGGTCGACAGCCGTGAGACCAAGCGCCGCGCCGAGGATTGCGCCGAGACCGTCTCGGGCGTGCGGAACGTCCAGAACAACATCCGCGTTCAGCAGAGCGCGACGCCAGGCGCAATGACCTCGAGACAGACTAAGAGCAGGACCTGACTCTTGCCCCGGGAGTCCCGACTGGCCTCGCCATGCAGCTGGCGGGGCCTTTCTCTTGCCGGCCAGCGCAACAGGAACGAAACGGCATTCTGCCGTGTTTTGATTTTTCGGCGAGACAACTGGGAGACCCTTCAGATGAGTGTCCCCCGCAAGGCTTCACTGGCTCTTCTGCTGTCCGTGCTTGCGCTTTCCGCCTGCACTTTGGCCGACGAGTACAGCGGCGACGAGCCGGAAGGCCGGCGAACCAACTACCTGGCGTCGCAAACAGACTCCTACACGCGCTCCACCTCGGTCGGCGACGTCCTGACCACGCCCGAGGGAATGACCGTCTACATCTATGACAAGGAGGCCGAGGGATCGGCGAGTTGCTACGGAGCGTGTGCCGAGGACTGGCCGCCTGTGCTCGCGCCGGCTGAAGCCAAGCCGTTCGGCGACTTCAGTCTCGTCAAGCGCATCGATGGGACGCGGCAATGGGCCTATCGCGGCAAGCCGCTGCATCTCTATCACGAGGATCAAGCCCCGGGAGACGCGAAGGGCGACAACTTCGAAGGCTTCTGGCACGCCGTCAAGGCATCGCGGTGACGAAACGCAGCAACGCGCTGTCCAATCGACGCCGGAGAAACTCCAAGCATCAGCGTGGCAGGCCGGGAAAGCACGAGGTTGGTCCGCCGGCGTGCATTCCGCAGTCGAACATCTCGGACTAGCAGCTTTTCGCGGCGAGCAAGGAGCGCATTATATTGGCATCCGGCGCATTGTTTTCGATGCGGCCAAGGCGCCGCCGCTGCTCCCAGACTTCCATGGCTGCGCTGGTCGGATGCTGCTCCCGCAACAAGCCGATCGCCATGACCATCGCAATGCCGTCATCGTCTGCCTGAAGACTGTCGACGGAGACGATATTGTCCGAATAATTCAGAAGATAGCAGCGATAGGTCGGCATGGCCAAAGCCTTGAGAGCGCAATGCAGGACGGTAGTTCGCAGGTAAGCGCCCGGCCATCGCGCATGCAACCTAGTCACTATGGCGTAGTCCGGCGCGGCCGAGCAATCGTCCGTGCCGCTGAACGAATACTCACGTCCAGACAATGGACCTATCTAGGATTCCTGGACGGCGATCCCTTCTGCCTGACTGACTGGTCACCGTCCGGCAGACTTCCGAGCGGCGCCTTTCCGGCGAGCTGTCTTCTTTGCTGCCTTGCGCGTGGTCTTTGGGCGGGCCCGGTCGCCCTTGTCGCCTTGTCCGGACTTGATCTTGATCTTGGCACGTTTCCTCCGATCCGCGGCCAGGGAACGGCCAACGTCATCGGACTCAACGAAGGAAGTGCCGCGTTCGTTGCGCCGGACGTAGCGCTTGTCCGTGCCGGTGTCGATCAATTCTCGCTTGCGCGCCATCACCTGCTCCTTGCAATGCAATAAAGAGCGACGGAAGCGGTTCAGAACGCCCTGACCGCTCCGCCGCCGATGGCCGAACCGTGGGATAAGGGCGGTGCTGGCCAAGACCTCATCGAGGCGATTTTCGTTCCAGGCGCGCCCGGCGAAGCGCCTCGATCTTCCGTGCGCTTTCATCGAATGCGCGCTGGCGCTGGACGGTAAATTCATTCGGTGACTGGGCTGCCGGCTGGTTGTTGACGGCACCAAACACCGTATCGACGATCTCCTGCAGTTTTTCCATTATCGAGGCTCCGCTAAGCACCACGTCCCCGAGCGCCGATACAATGGCGAATGAACATTGGTTTTGGACATGAACCGGACGGACTGGAATCTGTTCCATACAAGCGCGTTAAATCGCAAGGTTCACCCATGGATGGAAGATGCTTGTGTGGGCAGGTGAGCTGAACGGTGGAGAGCGAACCGACGTTGGTGCACCACTGTCATTGCAGCATGTGTCGCCGCTGGACCGGCGGAGCCTTCGCAAGCCTGGTGTGAATTAAGAAAGATGCAGTCCACCGGATGGGGGCGCGGCCAAGATCTTCCGGTCTTCGCCGGTCGCCCAGCGCAGCCACTGCGAAAACCTGCGGAAGCCCGATCCATCCTATGACGAAGCCGACGAGATTGCGTTCGCCCTCGAACACCCGGAGAACTTACGGCCGACCCACCAGTGACGGGGCGGAGTTCCGCTTCGGCTGGGCGGACGTCGGCCTCGCCCTTCCCCGCCAGAGCAGCCGAGAACAGTGGTAGCGAACGTACTAGACGGTAGAAAATGCTGCGGAGGGTTGCACCGGCAACGGCGCGTCTCGCCGCCAAGCAAAGCCGCCCCAAGGGCAGTGCCCGATCTTCATGAAGCCCGAACCAAGCGGTCTGAGCCGGGTTTGGTCGTTCATTGGAGCTCCTGCGGCCTTATGCCGTGCGCCTCCGAGGGAGCTTTTCATTGGAGAACATGCCAGTCATTTCCTCCGCAGCTGCTGGCATGGCTGGCGACGCTGATCAACGTGTTGCTCCCTCAGTTTCCTTTGTATTCGACGTCGTAAGACACTGCGGGCACTGGCGCACGCTTCATTGCGCGAAACACTCGGCGCCCTTCCCAGATCAGGCCGCGGCAATTCTTGCCGCAAAGAAACCGGCGAGGAACAAGCGCGACTTGGGCCATGCAGTGGAATTCATCCTGCGTCGGACGGATGGAGCCAGCGTCGTGCAACCGGTCGACGGAGACGAATGTCTTTCAACACCTGCGTAGGCTTTCGCCAAAGCATCGGAAAGATCGGAGCAGCGGAATCCCGCAGTCACAGCGCCTTGGTCAGCAGCACCCAGTTGCGGCCGTCGTTCCGCCAGTCCTCTTTCACCATGGCGCGCGCCGCGGTTTCATGATCGCCGCATCGTTCGTAAAGCCTGCGTGCGTCCGGATTGGCGTCGGAGACGATGACGCTCATGCCGCGCTTGTGCAGCGCGCGGCCGGTCTGGTCCGCAAAGGCGAGCAACCGGGTGCCGAGGCCGAGGCCGCGGAACTGAGGGCGAACCGCGAGCACATTCACGTACCCGGTGCCGGGCGCCAGATTCTCCAGTTGCTGGAGCGGCACGAACACATCGCCGGCATGCCGTCGCAGATCGGCTCCGGCTGATCCGGCAGCGCGTAGCCGATCAGGCAGCCGGCGCATTCCCCGCGGTGTTCGATGATCGTGGCGTTGCGATAGGGGAAGCCGCCTTCGGGGCGCGCGGCACGGCGGCGGCCGACGTCCCAGGCGCTCTCGCCCGGCGCCGCCATCCTGCTCCAGAGATGGAGCGGCAAGCCGTCGCCCGCGTAGTTCACCAGCTCGGCCAGCGCCGCCGCATCCTCTATGACCCCGTGCCGCAACGGCGGATCGAGTGTCATCGCATCCCCCGCGCATTTCATTGCCGTCGATTTGCCTGGCAGCGCACGACTTCGAGGAACGCGTCAAAGCTGCCCTGCAAGCCGAGTTCGTTGAGGACCTGCTTGTTGCTCCAAATTTGAACGGTTGATGCCTCCATGAATTCAACGATCAGATCCGCGTCGATAAAGCCCATCCAGAGAGTCATGGTGCCGTCGATGCTCACTGCGGTCGCACGCCGATCGCGAGGCGGGGCCGATCCGAAAACAAGCTTCAACTCGTATGTCTGCCCCCGCTGCAGAGAGGACCAGGCCGGACTGGAGATGGCGATATAGCCCCTGTTCGAAAGACGATTCAGTCCGATCCGGAAGACGGTCCCGCTTTCATACGTCCTGCTCGCGAAGCAGCCACGGCCAAGCTTCGGATCCACCGCGACCGACCAGGCGCCCAGGGTGGACTGCCCGACTGCGTCCTGAGCAAGTCCATAGCTTGAGAGACAGACCAAGACCACCGCAGTGGCCGTGGTTCGCACCAGGTGCATGTAGGCTTCCCAGGCAGTTCCCCTCGTAGATCGATGCGTGGCCCCAGAAGTTCGGAGCACTATTCTTGGTCTTGCCCGCTCCGGTCTGCCGGCCCGAGTGTGACGCACCTGAAGTACTCAATACGACCAGGCCACGCGATGTCAATGTGCTGCCCCTCTCGTTGCCACCTTCGTTGTGTCTCAATAGGGTAGCGATGACGGACCGCATGCCGCAACAAGACATTACGGCAAATGGACAATTTCGCCCAGTTACTGATTGAGCCGAACGATGAAATCGGCGCCGCCGGCCTTCGACGGAGCGAGCGAGAGGCTGCCGCCAAGGCGCTCGACGATCTGACGGCTGATCGCCAGGCCGAGCCCCGCACCGACTTCGCGCGGCATGGGACCCCGCGCGAACTTGAGAAAAATGCGCTCGCGTTCGCTCTCGGGAATGCCGGGTCCATTGTCCGCGACGTGAGCCTCATACACGCCCTTGCGCACGGCGCTTGAGACGACCACGCGAGGGCTGCCGTTGGTGTTGTACTTGATCGCGTTGGAGATCAGGTTGATGAACACTTGAGCGAGCTTTTCCCTGCTGCCTCGAACGCTGGCATTGCGGGCGCGGCCCGATCGCTCCAGCTTGACTCCGGCGCCTCGCGCCAGCGCCTCGCAGCTTTCCAGCGCCTGGTCGAGCGCGGCCTCGGGATCGAACTGCTCGATCTCCCAGCCCGGCTCATCGGTCTGGAGCAGATTGAGGTCAAGTATCCCATCGAGCAGGCGCGTCAGCCGGATGCTCTCGTTCTGGATGATGCCGATGAAGCGCCGCCGGTCCGCCTCCTCTATGTCGGGATTGCTCAGCAGGATCTCGCTAAACGAACGGATCGAGGCCATCGGCGTGCGCACCTCGTGGCTCACCTGGCTCAGGAAGTCGTCTTTCTGCATGTCGATCTCGCGCAGGCGCCGGTTGGCTTCGGCCAGCTCGTTGGCGGTCTGTTCGACCTGCTGCGACTTGCGCTCGAGTTCCGCCGAATAGGCCCTGATCTGTTCCGCCTCGTTGGCCAGCCGCTTCAGCTCCTCCACGCTGATCGTCTCGTTCGTGATGACTTGCGACACCAGCGATCTGGCCGAGGCAGCGCCGACATTGGCTGCGAGCCGCTGCTCGACCTGCCAGATCAGTTCGTCGCTCGCGACCGCAGCGGACTCTCCGGATGGCGCCAGACGAATCAGCTTCAGTGCTTCCGCCGGGCCCAGGATCCGGTCGGCGATCTGGCGCAGATCCCTGATCCGCGCCGTTCGCCGGATCACGCTCAGCTCGTTTTCGGTTTGCCTGCGGAACGCATCGATGAACAAGGTGGACTGCAGCCTGGTGAGCGGCGTCGGTTCCGAGGCGATTGAAACCGCCACGAACAGGGCGATGTTGAAGAACATGCTCCAGAAAACCGCATGAACGAGCGGGTCGAGGCCGGATACGCCGAACAGCGCTTCTGGTTTCAACCATGCCCAGCCAAACGGCCCGTTCTCGATAACGGTGGTCGGCATCACCGACGGAACGTCAAGGCTCGGAATGAACAGAGTGTATCCCCAGATCAGGAATCCGGCGGCCAGCCCCGCGATGGCGCCGCCGTGCGTGGCGCGGCGCCAATAAAGGCCGCCGACCAGACTGGGGAGAAACTGCGCGACGCCGCAGAACGAGACCAACCCGATCGCGGCCAGAGCGTCCGAGTTGCCGCTCAGGCGGAAATAGAAGAACCCGAGGAAGACAATAAAGACGATGCTGGCGCGCCGCGCGCCCAGAATGAAACGGCGCAGGCTGTTCCCCTGCGACGCCGGTGCGACCGCGAAGCGCAGGGCCAGCGGCATGATGATGTGGTTCGAGATCATGGTCGACAAGGCGATCGACGAGACGATCACCATGGATGTCGCGGCGGAAAACCCACCAAGAACGGCAAGCAACCCGATCAGGTCCTGATCCGCCTCAAGCGGCAGGACGAGGACGAAGAGATCCGGATTCGACCCGTCCGGCAGATAAGCCAAGCCGGCCTGCGCGATCGGAATGACGAACAGGCAGATCAGGAACAGGTAGAGCGGGAAAAGCCAGGACGCGGTCCTGAGCTGACTCTCGCTGGAATTCTCCACGACCGTGACCTGGAACTGTCGCGGCAGGCAGATGACCGCCGCGCCCGCCAGGAAGAGCAATGCGATCCAGCGAGACCCATAGGTGTCGTCAGAGTCGTAGAGCGCCGCAATGTGCGCGGCATTCAGTGCCGCGCCGTCCGTCGTCCTCAGCACGACCCAAAAACCCACCGTCAGCAATGCGACAAGCTTGACGATCGCCTCAACCGCGATTGCGGCGATGACGCCGTGGTGGCGCTCGTTGACGTCGATATTGCGGACGCCGAAGATGATGGAGAAGACGCAAAGCCCGGCCGCGACCCAGAAAGCCGTCACGTAGTCGGGCGCCAGATCGATGTTCGAAGCCGCGACCGCACCGCCTCCGAACGTGGCGACCTGGAAGCTCGCCGTCAACGCCTTCAGCTGCAGGGCGATGTACGGCGTGGTCGCGACCAAGGCGACAACCGTCGCCGCAGCACCCAGCGCCGGGCTTTTTCCGAACCGCGCCGAGATGAAGTCGGCGATCGAGGTCGTGTGATTGAGGCGCCCGATGGTGACGAGCTTGCGCAGGAACACCCACCACCCGACGAAGACAATGGTCGGGCCGAGATAGATGGTCGCAAACTCGAGGCCGGACCTCGTCGCCGAGCCGACGGCGCCGAAGAATGTCCACGAGGTGCAATAGATGGAGATGGACAGCGTATAGATCAGCGGCGAGGACAGCCAGCCGGAGGGATCCCGCCGCGCCCTCATGTCCCCGAAGAAGGCCACCGCAAAAAGGATCGCCACGTAGATCAGGCAGACGAAGACGACGAGATTGGCGGATAGCATCAGGGCGGCATCCGCCGGCCGGTTGTAGGCGGTTGGGCGGAGCCGCCTTCGTCGGAATCCCTGCGATCGATCGCATCAGGCGCGTCGCGAAAATCCCTGAGGCGCAGTGCCAGAACGAAAGCACAGGCAATGACAACAGCCCAGGCCGCGAACACGTAGAGCAGAATCAGCGGCAAGCCGGAAACCGTGACAGGGGACGCGAAGATCAGGATCAGCGGAGGCAGGAACAGGATGGCCGCGATGAAGGGCAATACGGTAGCCGCATCCTTGGTGCCCTGCCCGTCATTCGTGCCGCTGGCCACGCCTACGCTCCCGTCAATTCCCGAATCCGTTCGACGATTTCCGCATTCGAGAACGGCTTGGTGATGAACACGCTGGCCCCGATCGCTTCCGCCGTCCGGCGATCGTTCTCTTGCCCCTTGGCGGTCAGCACAATGATCGGAACCGCTGCGAGCTGCTGGTCGGCACGAACCGCCCTCAGCAGGTCGAAGCCGTTCATGCCGGGCAGCATGATGTCGAGGATCACGGCGGCATAGGCCTGGTGTCTGATCCGGTCCAGCGCCACCGCTCCGTCGGTGACGAGCTCGACATCGAATTCCGCGCGCCGGAGGATGAAGTCGAGGGATTCGCCAATATTCGGATCATCCTCCACAATCAGAATTCTGGCCTTCACGATCATTCTCCCCAAGTGCCATTGTCAGCCTATACGACCCCGCGCGCGAGTTACAAAGGTTCTTGCGATCAAGCGACGAGCGGAGCCTCCTGGCGGTGCGCGCAGGCCGCTCGCGGGCAAAGCCGGCAAACCGTTCCCACCGGAATCATCGCGCTCGCCCGATCGATGCCGTCTGCATAGACCACATGATCCGCTTCGGACACGGAACAGGCCAGCATCACCGAAAGGATGTGGCGCGGCGACGCGGCGGCCGGCGGACTTTTTTCCACTGCGCGCGCGAAGAAGAGGAATCGATCCTTGGACGGGAGCTCGCCGAAGCCGGCGACAGTTACGCCGGGAGTCTGGAATGCGCGATAGATAGGCCAGAGCGGACAGGCCGTGCCGTAGCGCGGCAGCGGCAATCTCGCGAGCGGAAGGCGCTTCGTGACGTAGCCGGACGGATCCGACCGCATGAATGCGAAACGGACGCCTTCCGCACCGGGCCGATGCAGGGTCGCGAGGCGATGGGACGCCTGCTCGTAGGAGACGCCAAACAGGCGCGACAGGCGATCGAGGTCGTACCGCATCTCGTTCGCCGCGGTGAGGAACGGTTCGTAGGGCATCAGCGCTGCGCCCGCGACATAGTTCAGCAGCGCGGACATGGCCATCTGGCGCGCCTCGTCCGAGCCAAGCGCGGCATGGTTCTCGACCAGCCGCCGAGCTTCGGCGCCCGCGACCGCCGAGGCCGCACCGCGCACCATCCGGAATCGCCGCGATTCCCAGGCTTCGACCGCATCCGCTCTGCGATCGCCTGGGATCTCTTCGGAGGAACCGGCAATGCGCTCGGCAGCAGCCTCGACGCTTTCGCCGCTGCGGCAATGAGCCCGGAGCGCGTCAGCCGCGCTTTCAAGCGTCGGGAAATGGTTGTCCATCTCGAACATGAACGCGTCGAGATGTTCCATCGGCGTGGCTGCACGAACCCGGACATTCGGGTTCTCGAAGAAGCTCAGGAGCGCGCGCGCCGTCGCCGACAGGTTCTGGCTGTCCGTCGCGATGACGGATACGAAGCGATCGCGCTCCTCGTCCCTGAGCGCTGCCGTATCTCCAAGAATTTCGGCCGCGGAGCGGATCGCGGTGACGCTGGTCAGCATGCGATGCACGCTGTCCCCGATGAACGGGTCCCGATTCAAGCGGTCAGCCAGCGCCATCACCGTCTGACGTTCGTGACGGTAGGCGCGGTACAGCCGGAGAATGAGATCGACCCATTGGGGATGGCGTCCGACCAGCTCCTCCGCCGATTCAGGCGAGGTCGGTGCGGCGGCAAGGGCTGGGTCGCTGGCGGCCTCGGTGAGGCTTTCGACGATGCGGCGCTCGGCACCGCCGTCGAGGGAAGACCGCTGGATACCAAGCCCGGCCGCCAGGCGGTCCAGCAACGCGCCGCCGATCGGCCTTTTGTTGCCTTCGATGAGATTGAGATAGGAGGCCGAAATGCCGGCCCGGGCTGCGAGTTGAGCCTGCGTCAAGCTCGCACCGCGGCGGGCGGTTCTGATCTTCAACCCAATGAGCCGTTCAGCCATCGGCACCTCGTAAGGTCTCCGGTTTGTAAAATACTTACAAACTTGTGTCGTCGCAAGTCGGTAAATTTACAGAAAACTGTATATAGACCAACGTCTTATTGCTCACATGACAAAACGGAGCAGAATAACTTCGAGCGGCACCAAGACATGGGAGTCGCACACCAAGGGAGGAAGCAATGAGAATCACGAGCCTGACCCGGCGTCAGCTGCTCAAGTCCGGCGCAGTCGCCGGCGCAGCGCTCGCCGCACCGATTTACTTCGTCCGCGGCGCGTATGCCCAGCAGACATCGTGCAACATGCCGACCGGCGATTCCGTGACCTTCGGCTGGAACGTCCCGCTGACCGGCGCCTATGCCGACGAAGGCGCCGACGAACTCAAGGCCTTCGAGCTTGCCGTCAAGCATCTCAATGGCGAGGGCGATGGCGGCATGATCAACACGATGAAACCGACCGCGCTGAAGGGCAACGGCGTCCTCGGCAAGAAGGTCAAGTACGTGCACGGCGACTCGCAGACCAAGTCGGACGCCGCGCGCGACGGCGCCAAGCGCATGATCGAGCGTGATGGAGCCATCATGATCTCGGGCGGCTCATCCTCGGGCGTCGCGGTCGCTGTCCAGGGACTATGCCAGGAGCTCGGAATCGTCTTCATGGCCGGCCTCACGCATTCCAACGACACCACCGGCAAGGACAAGAAACGCTACGGATTCCGCCATTTCTTCAATGCCTACCAGTCCGGCATCGCCCTTGCCCCGGTGCTGGCCGAGGAGTACGGCAAGGATCGCAAGGCTTACCACCTGACGGCCGACTACACCTGGGGCTGGACGCAGGAGGAATCGATCAAGAACGCCACCGAGAAGCTCGGCTGGGACACGGTCACCGCAGTGCGCACGCCGCTCGGCGCCGGCGACTTCTCGCAATACATCACTCCGGTGCTCAATTCCGGCGCTGATGTTCTGATCCTGAACCACTACGGCAAGGACATGGTCAACTCGCTGACCCAGTCCGTTCAGTTCGGCCTGCGCAACAAGGAGGTGGGCGGCAAGAAGTTCGAGATCGTCGTGCCGCTGTTCTCCGAGTTGATGGCACAAGGCGCGGGCGACGCCGTGAAAGGCATTCTCGGCACCGGCAACTGGGACTGGAAGCTGGAGGATGAGGCGACAAAGACCTTCACCAAGTCGTTCGGGCAGGAATACGGCTCCCCGCCATCGCAGGCGGCCCACACCTGCTATGTGCAGGCGCTGCTCTATGCCGACGCATGCGAACGCGCGGGCACTTTCTATGCGCCTGAGGTGATCAAGGCGCTCGAGGGGTTCGAGTTCGACGGCATGGGGAATGGCCCCACGCTTTACCGGGCGGAGGACCACCAGTGCTTCAAGAGCTGTGTCGTCGTTCGCGGCAAGGAGAACCCGAAGGACAAGTACGACCTCATGGAAGTGGTTCGGGTCGTTCCGCGTGAGGAATTGATGTACGACGCATCGATCTTCGGCGGTGACCTCGGACCGTCCGATCCCAAGCAGTGCTGATCCGTCACCACGCGTCCGGCCGCTCCAACGGGCGGCCGGATGCCATTTGATTTTCAAGGCGGGCGGGAATGGACGCGATACTGCTGCAGATCTTGAACGGGCTGGACAAGGGCGGCGCCTATGCGCTGATCGCCCTCGGCCTCACTCTGGTCTTCGGGACGCTCGGCGTCGTCAACTTCGCGCACGGCGCGCTGTTCATGCTCGGCGCGTTCTGCGCCGTGACGTTCAACAAGCTGCTCAACCTGGAAAGCATTGTTCTCGATCCCGTCAACAAGACGGCCTGGGGGACGCCGATCGAGATCCGCACCTCGTATGTCGAGGCGTGGCTCGGCGATTTCGGCAGGGTCCTCCACGACTACTCGGTGCCGACGTCGATCCTGCTCGCGATTCCCTTCATGCTAATCATCGGCATCGTCATGGAGCGGGGGCTGATCCGCCATTTCTACAAGCGGCCCGCCGCCGACCAGATCCTCGTCACCTTCGGCCTGGCCATCGTGATCCAGGAAGTGATCCGCCATTTCTTCGGCGCCAACCCGATTCCCCAGCCGGCGCCGGCGGCGTTCGGCGGCACCGCTTATGTCGGGGAAATCCTGGGCATGGGGCAGACCCTCGCCTATCCGTGGTGGCGCCTCGTCTACCTGCTCTTCTCGCTCGCCGTGATCGGCGCGGTGTTCGCCTTCCTGCAGTTCACCACCTACGGCATGGTGGTGCGGGCGGGAATGCGCGACCGGGAAACCGTCGGCCTCCTCGGCATCGACATCGAGCGGCGCTTCACGGTGGTGTTCGGAATCGCCGCCGTCGTCGCCGGCGTGGCCGGCGTGATGTACACGCCGATCCTGCCGCCCGACTACCACATGGGCATGGATTTCCTGGTCTTGTCCTTCGTGGTCGTGGTGGTGGGCGGCATGAGCTCGCTCGGCGGCGCCGTCGCCGCGGGGTTCCTGCTCGGCATCCTGCAGTCGTTCGCCTCGATGAACGAGATCAAGGCCGTCATCCCCGGCATCGACCACATCATCATCTATCTGGTTGCCGTCGCCATTCTCCTGACCATGCCGCGCGGGCTCCTGGGGCGCCGCGGCGTGATGGAGGACTGATCGAATGTTCAGGATTTCCGCGCGCAGCGACGGGCTGCTGCTAGTCGGTTTCGCCGTGGTCGTGCTATGCCTGCCGATCATTCTCCAGCCGATCGGCGCGGCCTATCCCGCCTTGATGCAGAAGTTCTGCATCTACGGCATCTTCGCCATCGGCTTCAATATCCTGTTCGGCCTGACGGGCTATCTCTCCTTTGGTCATGCCGCGTTCCTGGGCGTCGGCTCCTACGCCGCGGTATGGTCGTTCAAGCTGTTCACCATGAACGTCATCCCGGCGATCATCTTCGCGGTCTTCTTCGCCGCCCTGTTCGCGCTCGTGATTGGCTACATCAGCTTGCGGCGCTCCGGCATCTACTTCTCGATCCTGACGCTGGCGTTCGCGCAGATGAGCTACAATCTTGCCTACTCCGTGCTGACGCCGATCACCAACGGCGAGACGGGGCTGCAACTGTCGCTCCAGGACCCCCGCATCGTCGACGCCCTGTTCGCCGCGCCCGGCGCCGGGTTGCCCCGCGCCACGCTGTTCGGCACCTACATCAGCGGCGGCGGCTACGCGGGATTCTATCTGTGCGCGGTGATGCTGATCGCCGGTTTCTTCATCGCCATGCGGATCTTCCGCTCGCCGTTCGGGATGATGCTGCGCGCGATCAAGTCCAACCAGAACCGGATGCGCTACACCGGCTTCGACACGCGCCCCTACCTGCTCGCTGCCTTTGTCATCTCCGGCATGTACGCGGGGCTTGCGGGCGGCCTCATGGCCGCCACCGATCCGCTGGTCGGCGCCGAACGCATGCAGTGGACCGCCTCCGGCGAGGTGGTGCTGATGACGATCCTCGGCGGCGTCGGCACGCTGATCGGACCGGTGATCGGTGCGGCCGTCATCAAGTATTTCGAGAACATCTTCTCGGCCTTCGGAGCGGCGACCTTGCAGGGCATCTTCGGGTTCCTGCCGGATGCGATCGAGCGGCCGGTCGTGTCCACCCTGGCGCTGTTCGTCGGCGACGGGTGGAACCTGACGCTCGGCGTCATTTTCATGCTCATCGTGATTTTCGTACCCGGCGGCATCATGGAGGGGCTTCGCCGCATCTGGAGCCTGTTCAGGACCAGGCGGGGCGGCGGTGGTGGCGTTCCGGCCGCCACCCGGCAGCCGGCGGAGTGAACCGATGAGCGGAAAAAACATCGTCCTGCACGTCGCCGATGTGCACAAGAGCTTCGGCGGCCTGCATGCCCTGTCGGATGTCGACCTTCAGGTCGAGGAGGGAACGGTGCATGCCATCATCGGTCCCAACGGTGCCGGCAAGTCGACGCTGCTCAATGTCTGCATCGGCCGCATCAGGCCGGATCGTGGCCAGGTGGTGTTCGACGGCGAGGCGCTGAACAACCACCAGCCGCATGAGATCAATCAGCTCGGCGTCAGCCGGGTGTTTCAGACGCCGGAGATCTTCTCCGACCTGTCGCTGCTCGACAACGTGATGATCCCGGCATTCGCCCGCCGGGACGGCGCGTTCAAGTTCAACCCGATGGCCGCCGTGGCCGCGCAGAAGGACATCCGCGAACGGGCCGAGCATGCGCTCGAGGATGTCGGCCTCCACAACCGCCTGCACGCCGACGCCGGCAACCTGTCGCGCGGCGACAAGCGGCGGCTCGAGTTGGCGATGTGCCTGGTGCAGAACCCGCGCCTGCTGCTGCTGGACGAGCCGACCGCCGGCATGTCCCACCATGACACCAACAGCACGATCGAGCTGCTGAAGCGCATCAAGAGCCGCGGCATGACGAAGGTCATCATCGAACATGACATGCACGTGGTGTTCTCGCTGGCCGACAAGATCAGCGTGCTCGCGCAAGGCCGGGTCATCGCCGATGGCGCGCCGGCCGAGGTGCGGGCGAATCCGAAGGTCAAGGAAGCCTATCTTGGGGAGCCTCAGGCATGAACGTGATGACACGCCAGGGCCTCGTCCGAAACACACAGGATATTGCAGTGGACGACGTGAAGGCATTCTTCAGCGTGCGGGACATCCACGCCTATTACGGCGAGTCCTACATCGTGCAGGGCGTGTCCTTCGACATCCACAAGGGCCAGATCCTCTCGCTGCTCGGGCGCAACGGCGCCGGCAAGACCTCGACCCTGCGCACCTTGGCCCGGGTCGGGAATCCTCAGCTGACCAGCGGCGAGGTCTGGCTGGAAGGCACGGCTCTTCACAAGATGAAGGCGCATCAGGCGGCAAAGGCGGGCGTCCAGCTCGTGCCGGAGGACCGGCGCATCATCGGCGGCCTGTCGGTCGAGGAGAACCTCATCCTGGCGCAGGTTGCCCCGCCGAAAGGCTGGGAGCTGCAACGGATCTACCAGCATTTCCCGCGGCTGGCGGAACGGCGCAAGCAGGAGGCGACCACGCTATCCGGCGGCGAGCAGCAGATGCTGGCGGTGGCGCGTGCGCTGGCCCGCGACATCAAGATCCTGTTCCTCGACGAACCCTATGAGGGCCTCGCGCCGGTGATCGTGCAGGAGATCGAGAAGAT
>DATFDU010000084.1:0-6741 GCA_035251915.1 Dongiaceae bacterium
GTGTTCATGCTGCTGGCGATCCTGCTGATCCAGGGCGTCGTCGGCGAGCGCCGCCTCGGCCGCCGCGCCGCGCAGATGGAGGGCGGCCGCGCATGAGCGTCGAGTTCCGCAACATCGTCAAGCGCTACGGCGTGGTGACGGTCGTGTCCGACGTGAGCTTCACGGTCGAGGCCGGCACGCTGGTCACGCTGCTCGGCCCCTCGGGCTGCGGCAAGACCACGACCCTGCGCATGGTGGCGGGCTTGGAGATGCCGACCGGCGGACGCATCCTGATCGGCGGCAGCGACGTGACGCTGCTGCCGCCCAACGAGCGCGACGTCAGCATGGTGTTCCAGTCCTACGCCCTGTTCCCGCACATGACGGTGCTGGAGAACGTGTCCTATGGCCTGGCCGACGCCGCCCTCAGCAAGGCACAGCGGCTGGACAAGGCGCGCGAGGGCCTGCGCCTGGTGGGCCTGGAGGGATATGACGAGCGCCTGCCGTCCGAGCTCTCGGGCGGGCAGCAGCAGCGCGTCGCCTGCGCCCGCGCCCTGGTGCTGGAACCGCAGGTGCTGCTGTTCGACGAGCCGCTGTCCAACCTCGACGCCAAGCTGCGCCGGCGCATGCGCGAGGAGATCCGCGACCTGCAGCAGAAGCTGCGCCTGACCTCGATCTATGTCACCCACGACCAGGAGGAGGCGCTGGCGGTCTCCGACAAGATCGTGGTGATGAACCAAGGCCGCATCGCCCAGGAAGGCACTCCCGTCGATCTCTATGAGCGGCCGGCGGATTCCTTCGTGGCCGACTTCATCGGCGGCGCCAACCTCATCCCATGCGAGATCGTGCGGCGCGAGGACGAGGCCGCCCTGGTGCGGTTCGGCAACACGGAATTGCGGGTGGCAGCGCCGCAGGCCGATGGCGGCGCGGGCTATCTGGTGGTGCGCTCGGCCGCGGTCGCACTGACCAAGGCCAACGGGGCGGGCGGCCTGATCGCGACGGTGCGCAAGGCGACCTATCTGGGCGGGCACTGGGAATACACGCTCGACACGCCGTTCGGCGCGCTGTTCCTGGCGCAGCCGGTCGGCAAGCGGTTCGAGCAGGGCGCAACCGTCGCGCTGCAGCTGGACCCGCAGCACCTGTCGGTCGTCGCTCGCACATAACGGATCTGGTCGGTGGTCTCGGGAGACTGGGAGGGACGACCAAGCGCAGCGGCAAAAGGCAGATGCCACACAGACAAGCGGTCACGCCGGTTGGCCTGCCACTTGTCCCTGCTGTACGCGCTCTATCGGTCGTCCCCCAAACCCTGTCCAGTGGGCCCCGCGTGGCGAAGCCCGGAAGCTCGATCCAGGTTAGATCGCTTCCTTGAGCTCCTTGGCCGCGCGGAACGCGACCTTTTTGCTCGCCTTGATCTTGATCGCTTCGCCGGTCGCCGGGTTGCGGCCCATGCGGGCGGCGCGCTTGCGCACCTGCAGCACGCCGAGGCCGGCGAGGCGGATACGGCAGCCCTTCTTCAGGTTCTTCACGAGCAGCGCGATCACGTCGTTCATGATCGCTTCGCCGGCCTTCTTGGAAAGGTCATGCGAGGCGGCGATGTCTGCAGCCAGATGCTTCTGGGTGACGGTCGTCGGAGCCGACTTTCCGCCCTTCGTTGGTTTGATTCCCATGGTTATAAGCCTCTCTTGTCAGTAGGGGATCAGTCCCCGGAAAGAATCACGACCGGTCGCTAAAGACAAGGCCGATCAGTCGGAAACGCGTGATTATTACGCCGATTCTGCGAGTCGGGCCATCACAAAACGCGTTGTCGATAAAATGCGAGGGGCCGGAAAGCCCTGCGGGGTGGGCATTTCTTGCCCCTTGAAGATGACGCGCGGATGGCGCGCCAAGACCAATCCGAGTCGCGCGGACCGATGATTCCGACTCCCGTCGACTCGCGCTTGAGGTCGCGCATCTGCTGTATATCAAGCGCTTGCGTCCTCTTCTTGATTCAATGTCTTTGCCCCGGAAATCGCTGTGCCGCAGGTCGAAATCGCGCATCGCGCAGATGTTGAGGCGCGCGCCAGCGCAGCGCGAGCATGCGGCGGCGGCGGCGCACGCATGCGCCGATTGTGATCTGGATCACTGCCGCCGATTGCGATCGGGCGCGTTCCAAGCGCCTCGCTGGATGCATCGCTGCCGAGTCGCGGCACGGGAACGAACGCCGCGCCGTCGCATTTCCAGCTGTGGATATGTCAGCGGGCGAGGCTTCCATGGGCGACGATGACGTTCGCAAGGGCCAGGGCAGCACGCATATCGACAAGGCTGAGTTCGCGCGCCGCTTCCGCCACAAATTCTACGATCCCGCCTTCGATGCCGTGGAGCCGGAGATCGGGCGCCTGATCGACCTCGCCTGGGAGGCGTACGACGACTCTCGCAAGGCGCCGCGCACCCGCAAAGCCGGTCCCGGCCATGCCGATCCCGACTATGAGCTGTCGCTGGACTGGCTCGCCGCCCGCGACGCCATCGCGGCCGCAGAGCAGCGGCAGCGCGATCCGGCGGCGCCCTTGCGCATCCTCGGCATCTGCGGGTCACCGCGCAGCGACGAGACCTGCCCGGGCGAGATGTCCAAGACCTTCCGCCTCGTCCAGCTCGCGCGCGAGGTGGTCGAGGCCGCTGGGATCGAATTCGACCTGCTCGACCTCAGCCATCTGACCTCGGAATACGGGCGGGTCATTTACCCCTGCAAGGCCTGCGTTTCCACCGCCATGCCGCTCTGCCACTGGCCCTGCTCCTGCTATCCCAATCACGCGATTGGTCAGGTCAATGACTGGATGAACGAGATCTACCCGCGCTGGGTCGCAGCCCACGGCATCTTCATTGCGGCGCCGGTCCACTGGTATCAGGTGCCGAGCACGCTGAAGCTGATGATGGACCGCCTGGTCTGCGCCGATGGCGGTAATCCCGATCCCACCTCGACCCACGGCAAGGATGCGGCGAAGGCCAAGGCGCTGGAACTGAAGGGCTGGCACTATCCGCGCCATCTGGCCGGGCGCGCTTTTGCCGTGGTGGTGCATGGCGACGTGGAGGGCGCGCGCAGCGTGCGCACCGCGCTTGCCGATTGGCTTACCTGGATGCATCTGACCGAAGCCGGCGCCAGCGCCGTCATCGACCGCTATGTCGGCTATTACGAGCCCTACGCCAACAGCCATCAGGCGCTCGACCGCGACGAGGGCTTCCAGGAAGAGACCCGCAACGCCGCCCGCGCTCTGGTCCGCCAGGTGCAGATGATGCGCGCCGGGCGCAAGGAACCCGACGCCGCGCTGGAAGAGCCGCGGAAGAAATAGCCGCTACCGTCCGATCACTTCGGTGACCAGCTTGGCCGGCGGCGCCTCGCGCTGCAATTGATCGCAGGTGCATTGCGCCGGCTTCTTGTCGGGCCGCCAGCGCAGCAGGCGCGTGCCGTGGCGGAAGCGGTCGCCTGTCACCTGGTCGTATTTCACCTCCACCACCAGCTTCGGCTTCAGCGGCTGCCAGTCGGCCGAGCGTTCGGTACTCCACCGGCTGGGCGCGCCCGGTGCGTCGCCGGTGAAGCCCGGCCGCCCGATCAGCTTTTCCAGCTTGCGCGTCAGCGCCGTGCGCTCCTCGTCCTTGATGGTCGAGGTGAATCCGACATGATGCAGCAATCCCGCCTCGTCATAGAGACCGAGCAGCAACGATCCGACCAGATCGCTGTCGGTGGCGTAGCGGAAGCCGCCCACCACGCAATCCGCGCTGCGCAGCAGCTTCACCTTCAGCATCGCGCGCTCGCCCGGCAGGTAGCCGCCGTCGACCCGCTTGGCAACCACGCCGTCGAGCGAGCCGCGCGCTTTGTCGAGCCATGCCCGCGCCGTTGCCACGTCGCGGGTATAGGGCGTCAGGCGCAGCGATGGCTGATCGCCAAGCGAGGCGAAGAACTGCTCCAGCGCAGTGCGCCGGCGCATGAGCGGCGTGCGCAGCAGGCTTCCATCCATCTCGGTCGCCAGGCAATCGAACAGGATGAACATCGCCGGCGCTTCCGCCGCCAGCTTGCGCACGCGGCTGTCCGCCGGATGCAAGCGGTTCTGCAGCGCGTCGAAGGACAGCGCCGCGCCGCTGAGAATCGCCAGCTCGCCGTCCAGCACGAAGCGGTCCAGCGGCAGGACGCGGAGCGCGTCGACCACTTCGGGGAAGTAGCGCGCCAGGGACTTGCCGGACTTCGATTGCAGCTCGACCATCGGTCCGGCGCGGTAGGCGAGGCAGCGGAAGCCGTCCCATTTCGGCTCGAACTGCCAGCCTTCCTCGTCCGGCAATGCGTCCACCAGCTTGGCTTCCATCGGCGGCGTCCCGAGCTTGACGGGTAATGATCGCAGCCCGGTCTTGGCACGCGCGCGCTTGGCGGCGCGCTCAGCGGGTCTTGCCGCGGTCGCCACGGTCGCTCTTGGGCGCGATCAATTCACGCTTGTCCACGGTTGTCTCCGATTGCGCTGTTCAAAGTGCAACGACTCCGCGCATCGGAGGTTCCCGAAAGGAGCGGTGCCACCCCAATCGCGGACCAAGTCATGAACATCGCAACGCCTCAGCCGAACACCGCGTCCCACCTGCTGCTGGATGTGCTGGAGCAATGGGGCATCGACACCATCTATGGCCTGCCCGGCGACGGGATCAACGGCATCATGGAGGCGCTGCGCCAGCGCCAGGATCGGATCCGCTTCATCCTGGCGCGCAACGAGGAAGGCGCCGCTTTCATGGCCTGCGCCCACGCCAAATGGACCGGCAAGATCGGCTGCTGCCTCGCCACCACCGGGCCGGGCGGCGTTCATTTGTTGAATGGTCTCTATGACGCCAAGTTCGACCGCGCGCCGGTGCTCGCGATCACCGGCCTGCCGTACCAGGACCTGATGCAGACCCATACTCAGCAGGACATCGACCACACGCGGCTGTTCAGTGACGTCGCGGCCTATTCGACGGCGATCTTCAGCGCTGCCCATGTGGAGAATGCCGCCTCGCTCGCCTGCCGCACCGCGCTGGCGCGCTGCGGCGTCGCGCATATCGCGCTCCCCGTCGACGTTCAGGAGCAGAAGCTCGAGGACACCGAACGCTCGCCGCGCAACAAGCCAGATCACGTGACGGCGGCTTATGTCGAGGCGGAGCGTCACCCCAATGCCGATGCGGTCGCCAAGGCCGCCGACATTCTTTCCAAGGGCGAGAAGATCGTCGTCCTGGCGGGCCAGGGCGCGATGAAGGCGCGGGTCGAATTGCTGGAGATCGCGGAGCTGCTGGGCGCGCCGATCGTCAAGGCGCTGCTGGGCAAGGCCGTCGTGCCGGATCACCATCCGATGGTGATGGGCGGCGTCGGCTATCTGGGCACGCGACCGTCGCAGCAGGCGTTGGAGGAATGCGATACGCTGCTGATCGTCGGCTCCGGCTTTCCCTACATCGAGTATTACCCGAAGCCGGGCCAGGCGCGCGCGATCCAGATCGACATCGACCCGACGCGCATCAGCCTGCGCTATCCGATCGAAGCGCCGATCGTCGGCGACGCCGCGCTCAGCCTGCGCGCGCTGATCGAGCAACTCCGACCGCGCGATGACCGCAGCTTCCTCGAGCGCATCCAGCGCACCAAGGAAGCCTGGCTCGTCTCGCTCGAAGACGGCGCGGAGCGCGAAGGCCAGCCGCTGAAGCCGCAGCGCGTGGTCCGAGACCTCAACCTGCGCCTGGCGGACGATGCCATCATCGTCACCGACTGCGGCCACAACACCGGCCTCGCTGCGCAGTACGTGATGATGCGCGCCAATCAGCGGTTCGGCGTCTCCGGCACGCTCGCCTGCATGGGCGCCGGCGTGCCCTATGCCATCGCCGCGGCGCTGGTGCACCCGGGCAGACAAGTCGTTGCCGTCGTCGGCGACGGCGGCCTGTCGATGTCGCTGGCGGAGCTTGCGACCGTCCGTAAATACGACCTGCCGATCAAGATCGTGGTCATTAACAATTCCTCGCTCGGCCAGATCCAGTGGGAGCAGATGATGTTCCTCGGCCATCCCGAGTTCGGCTGTGCGCTGGAGCCGGTGGATTTCGCGCGCATCGCGGAAGGCTGCGGCCTCAAGGGCCTGCGCATCGGCCGCTCCGACGAGTGCGCCGCCATCATGGACGAAGCCTTCGCCCAGGCTGGGCCGGTGCTGGTCGACGCGGTGGTCGACGCCGCCGAGCCGATGCTGCCGCCCAAGCGGCGGGACACCTACGTCGAGAACATGGAAAAGGCGCTGCGGCAGATGCCCACGGCCCGCCGCGAGATCGAGCGCGCCATGCAGGAAGAGCCGGCGCGCACCGCGTTGCAGCCATGAACGCACCCGATCGGAAACCATACCCCGCCGAGAAGGCCCGCGGCGGCAAGATCATCCTGCACAAGCCCTGGCAGAAGATCGTGTTCTTCGGCGCTCTCGCCCTTGCCGTGCTGTTGGGCTTCTTCCTCTCCTTGTGGGGCCGGTAGCGCGGCGCCGCATCCCCAGAAGGATGTTGCGGCACCCCCCGGCCACCCCCTTCCCCCCGCTTTCTCGGCTATGGCATAATGGTGCAGGCGCAATCGGTCTGGTCCCGATTGCGTGCTTTCATTTCAAGCCCTTAACAGCCTACAGGAGCCTTCCATAGCTAGAATGCCTGCCCAGGAGCCCGCGCCGTCCCGCAACGATGGGCCGCGCGTCAATCACCAGATCAATGTCCCGAACGTGCGCCTCGTGCGCGAAGACGGCAGCATGGTGGGGGTCGTCACGACCC
>DATFDU010000085.1:0-4813 GCA_035251915.1 Dongiaceae bacterium
ACGGCTTCCGCGACGCGCTGGACTACTACCGGCAATGCTCGTCAGGGCCGCATCTGGGCGCCATCCGTGTGCCCACCGTCGTCATCCACGCCCTGGACGATCCGTGGATTCCGTCCCGGGTCTTCCGCGAAATCGCGTGGGCCGGCCTGAAGAATGTACGGCTGGTGATGTCCTGGTCGGGCGGCCATGTCGGCTTTCACGCGCTCGGCCTGAAGCGGCCCTGGCATGATGAGGTCGCCTTGCGATTCCTCGCGACGACCTAGCCCCGGAGCTTCTGCGCGACCTCGAGCGCGAAGTAGGTGAGGATGCCGTCGGCGCCCGCGCGCTTGAAGCAGTGCAGGCTTTCCAGTATCGCCTTGTCGTTGTCCAGCCAGCCGTTCTGCGCCGCAGCCTTGATCATCGCATATTCGCCGCTGACCTGGTAGGCGAAGGTCGGCATCCGAAAGGCTTGCTTCACGCGATGCAGGACATCGAGGTAGGGGAGGCCGGGCTTGACCATCAGCATGTCGGCGCCCTCCGCGACATCCAGAGCGCATTCGCGGATCGCTTCGTCGCTGTTGCCGAAATCCATCTGATAGGTGCGCTTGTCGCCCTTCAGCGCGCCCTTGGACCCGATCGCATCGCGGAACGGGCCGTAGAATGCCGAGGCATACTTCGCCGCATAGGACATGATGAGGGTTGACTGGTGGCCCTCGGCATCGAGCGCATCGCGAATCTGCCCGATGCGTCCATCCATCATATCGGATGGTGCGACCACATCGACTCCCGCTTCCGCCTGCGCCAGCGCTTGCCGGCACAGGATGTCGACCGTCTCGTCATTGACGATCCGATCGCCCTTCATCACGCCGTCATGTCCGTGGGAGGTGAAGGGATCGAGCGCGACATCGCAGATGATGCCGATCTCCGGCACCGCTTTTTTGAGAGCACGGATGGCCCGGTTGCAGAGATTGTCGGAGCGCACCGCTTCCTCGGCGCGCTCGTCCTTTCGCTCCTTGGGCACGTAGGGGAACAAGGCGAGCGCCGGAATCCCGAGCTTGGCCGCTTGCTCGGCCGCGCTCAGCAGGGCCGGGATGGTCAGGCGATAGACGCCCGGCATGGACGAAATCGGCTCGCGCTTCGCGCCCCCGTCCTTGACGAACACCGGCCAGATCAGGTCGTCGACCGTCAGGTTCGTTTCGCGCACCAGCCGGCGCGACCATGCGGCCGCCCGGTTGCGCCGCATGCGAACACGCGGAAACTGGCCCTTCGGGCTCTGCTCGGCCGAGAGCTGGACTCTGCTGGCCGTCTTGTGGCGGCGATGTTCCATGGCGCGGATCCCTGGTGACGATTGCCGCACAGTAACAAATCGGAGCGCCCAAGCGAAAGGCCCGGCCGACGCGAGCCGGGCCTCACCAGCCGCGGCAAGTTTCGTTATTCGGCGGCTTTTGCCGTGGTCGCCGCCTGCAGCGCCTGCGACAGATCGCCCAGGATGTCGTCGATATGCTCGAGTCCGACCGACAGGCGCACATAGTTGTCGGTGACGCCGGTCGCCAGCTGCTCGTCGGGCGAGAGCTGGGAATGCGTGGTGGTGGCGGGATGGATCGCCAGGCTGCGCGCGTCGCCGATATTGGCGACATGGTAGAACAGCTGCAGCGCATCGATGAACCGGCGGCCGGCCTCGCGCCCGCCCTTGATCTCGAAGCCGACCAGCGCGCCGTAGCCGCCCTTGAGGTAGGCATCGGCGCGCCGCTTCGGCTCGCCGGACATCGCGCCGGGGAAATAGATCTTGGTGACGGCGGGATGGCTCTTCAGGAAGTCGGCGACCGCGTTGGCATTGCGGCAATGCTCGCGCATGCGCAGCGGCAGGGTCTCCAGGCCCTGGATGAACAGGAACGCATTGAACGGACTCATCGCCGAGCCCAGATCGCGCAGAATGGTGGTGCGCGCCTTTATGATGTAGGCGATCGGGCCGAGCGGCTTCACCGCCTGGGTCCAGATTGCGCCGTGATAGGACGGGTCCGGCTGGTTGAGGCCGGGGAAGCGCGCGGCGTTCTTCTCCCAATCGAAGTTGCCGCCGTCGATCAGCGCGCCGCCGATCGAGGTGCCGTGGCCGCCGATATACTTGGTCGTCGAATAGACGACGATCGCCGCGCCATGCTCGAACGGCCGGCACAGCACGGGGGCCGAGGTGTTGTCCATGATCAGCGGCACGCCAAGCTTGCGCCCGAGCTCGGCCACCTCCCGGATCGGGAACACCTTGAGCTTCGGATTGGGCAAAGTCTCGGCGTAGTAGGCCCGGGTCTTGTCGTCGGTCGCGCGCGCGAACGCTTCGGGCTCTTCCGGATCGACGAAGCGCACCTCGATGCCCATCTCCTTCATGGTGTTGGCGAACAGGTTCCAGGTGCCGCCATAGAGATCGGTCGAGCTGACAATGTTGTCGCCGACGCGCGCGATGTTCTGGATCGAGAATGCGGTCGCGGCCTGGCCCGAGCTCAGCGCCAGCGCGGCGACGCCGCCCTCGAGCGCCGCCAGCCGCTGCTCCAGCACGTCGGTGGTCGGATTCATGATGCGGGTATAGATGTTGCCGAACTTCTTCAGCGCGAACAGGTCGGAGGCGTGCGCGGTGTCGTCAAACTGGTACGAGGTGGTCTGGTAGATCGGCACGGCGACCGCGTTGGTCGCGCTGTCGCGGCGATGGCCGGCATGCAGGACGATGGTTTCCGGATGCTTGCTGGAGACTGGCATCACGTGGCTCCCCTTGCTCTTTCTAGGCCGCGATCGGCGCGGCATCCTTGCTGTGCGTCAAGACCAGTTCGACCTTCACCGGCGTCGGGTTGCGGACGATGTCCAGCACCGGTGCGTGGCGTTCGACTGTAACCCGGAGCCGTTCGATCTCATAGATGTCCGCCGGCGAGGAAATCTCGACGGTGGCCTGAAGATTGCTGAAGCCGGCGCGGATCCGGTCGGCCGCGGCATAGAGGCCGCGCAGGTCGAGCGCCGCCTGCAGCTTCACCTGCACTCCCTGCAGCGGGATGCCCAGCGCCTCGGCATAGAGGCGATAAGTCTGCTCGTGGCACTGCGCCAGCGCCTGCAGCACGCGCAGGGTGGGCGCCAGGTCCGGGTTGTCGGGTTCGGCGCAGGCGCCGCTGCCGGCATGCAAGGTGGTCTTGCCCTGGTCCGGGTTGTCGGTCAGCCAGTTTTGCTGTTGCGCGATCCGGGTGTCAGCGACGTCGGTCATAGGTCGGGCCCTCCTGTTGCCCGAAGGTTGGGGCAGAGGGCTTTCGCCTTCAGCGCTTTAGCATTGGTGACGCGGTGCAAGCTGCCCCTCAAATCCCGCGGGCGCCCGGCCGGGACGCCAAAACGAAAAAACCGCCACAGCGACAAAGCTGGGCGGCCCGCCCACGCTTTAGCTGCATTTGTTACGCGCCCGCAAGCTGAGGCTCAAATCGGCGCAGCCCGTTTGTCGCAGGAGCGGGGTGCGGCTGTCAAGCACCCGCTCGGAACTAAGTCTAGAAGTAGCGAAGCACCTGGTGATGAGCTTCTCGTGACGGCAGAGGGAACAGGTACCTTGTCCCCGGCTGAAGTCGGTGGTTAGGCCCAATGCAGCCGCAACTGGATTGACCTGTTGCCTTGGCGAAACCTCCGCGTGGCTGGCGATGCAGTCGTCACAAATCGGCGCCGGGGTCCGCTCTCTGAGCAAATTGTAGATCCGTTCGGGATTGGTCATGGCCCTCTCCGCTTGACGCTGGCCCAATCCTGCCGCAAGAAGCGGCCGAATAATAGTTCGGAGGCACCTTTGTTCACCGACGTGCTGTTTGAGGTCGCCGACGGCGTCGGCAAGGCCACGCTGAACCGGCCGCAGCAGATGAATGCGCTGACCCTGGACATGATCCGGGCGCTCGAGGACAAGCTGGCGGAGTGGGCTGGCGACAAGTCGATCCGTGCCGTCATGATCCATGGTGCCGGCGACAAGGCGTTCTGCGCCGGCGGCGACATCCGCGCGCTCTATGACGCGAAGAAGAACGGCAATGGCAAGCTGCTGTCGGAATTCTTCTGGCACGAGTACCGGCTCGATTACCGGGTCGCGACCTATCCCAAGCAGCTGATCGCGGTGATGGACGGCCTCACCATGGGCGGCGGCGCCGGCATCGGTCTCAACGCCGCGGTGCGGGTCGCGACCGAGCGGGTGGTGTTCTCGATGCCGGAATGCGCCATCGGGCTCTATCCGGATATCGGTGCGGCCCACTTCCTGCAGCGCTGCCCGGGCGAGCTCGGCATGTTCCTGGCGCTGACCGGCCTGCGCCTGCGCACGGCGGGCCTCTACTACTGCAACCTCGTCACCCACACCATCCCGTCGGAGCGCCTGGGCCGGCTGATGCCGGAGAGCCTGTCGATCGACAACATGACCACGCGCACCGCGGACATCTCCAAGCTCCAGCCGGCGATCGACGTCTGCTTCGGCCTCAACTCGGTCGACGCGATCATCACGGCACTGGAGAACCGCAGCGATCCGGGCTCGACCGACAGCCTCAACCTGCTGCGGCGCTGCTCGCCCACCAGCCTCAAGGTGACGTTCGAGCATATGAAGCGGATGCGACGGAAGACCCTGGCCGACGTGCTCAGGCAGGATTGGCGCATCAGCCGCCACATGATGGCGGAAACGGAGTTCTTCGAGGGCGTGCGGGCGCTCCTGATCGAGCGCGACAATGCCCCCAAGTGGAACCCCCCGGCACTGTCGGCGGTTTCGGAAGCGAATATTAACCGATACTTTGAGAAACTGCCGGATGAGCCGGACCTCGATCTGAAGCTCTAGCGGCTCGCTCCGAAGGAGGCG
>DATFDU010000086.1:0-18196 GCA_035251915.1 Dongiaceae bacterium
TCTTGGCCGTGAGGTTGAGATCGAGCAGGAAGTTCTGGCCGAGTGCGCGGCGGGCCGCCAGATCGTATTTCGCGATGACCTCGCGCAGCGGCGGCAGGCCATCGCCGGTCATGGCTACATCCGGATGTCGATCACCGCGGCACGGCGCAGGTCGCTGAGATAGCCGCGCGCCAGGGTCTCCAGCCGCTGCTGGCCGAGCCGGTCGGCGATCGCGGTGCGCGACTGGCTGTCATCGTCGGCGCCTTGCCGGGCGCAGATCATGTAGAGCCCGACGCCCTGGCTGGTGCGCACGGGAGGCGACGGGATATCGATCGGCTGGTTGATCGCAATGCTCTGCACCTGTTCCGGCAGGTCGCTGACCGGCACGCTGCCAAGCTCGCGATAGACGCCGGGGTCGGCCTCGCCCGCAACCGCGGACATCTGGTTGCAGTTCTCGATCCTGGCGCCGACGGTGTTGGCCTGAGAGATCGCGCGGTTGACCTCGCTTTCCGCCGCGTTGGACGGCAGCGACCACAGGATCTGCTTGACCGTCACGCTGCCGGTGCCTGCCGGGTCGCCGGCGCCGGCGACCCGCGTCTCCCGCGCCAGGGCGATGTAGTATCCGCCGGTGCCGCGCACCGGCCCGACCAGTTCGCCGGCCGGCACCAGCTGGATCTGCTTGGCAATGGCGGGCTCCATCTGGTCCAGCCGCAGCCAGCCCCAGTTGCCGCCCTTCAAGGCGCCTTCGTCCTGCGAGAACTCCTGCGCCAGGGATTCGAAATCCGCGCCGGCGCGCAGCTGCTCGATCAGCCGCTCGGCGGAATCGCGCACGTCGGATTCCTGGTCCGGCGCGTCGACCGCCAGGAAGATCTGGTACATCTTGTATTCCGTCTGTCCCCGCGTCGCCTTGATGCGCTGGGCCTCCTCGTTGATCTCCTGATCGGTGAGGACGATGCGCGGCCGGAGCGTGCGCTGCACCAGGCGGGCCCAGTTCAGCTCGGCAGCGATCTGGTCCGCGACCGCATCGACCAGGATGCCGTTGCCCTTCAGGAACTCATCCAGCTGCATGCGCGTCATGTTGTTGCGCTCGGCCAGCCGGTCGATGCGGCTCTCGACGTCGGCAGGATTGACCTTGATGCCGGCGCGCTTGGCCTCCTGCATCTTCAGCCGTTCGTCGATCAGGTTGCGCAGGACCTGCGGCACTAGGCGCCGGCGGGTCTCCTCGTTGTCCTGGAGCCTGGCCGACAGCATCGCCATCCGAAGCCGCATGAAGACGTCGAGCTCGCTGATGATGTCGTCGTTGACCACGGCGGCGATGCGCAGCGAATCCTGGGCCGCTGCCGGCCTCGCCAGGCCGCCGGCCAACAGCGCGGTCAGCAGCATGAGGCAGAAAGCCGCATGGCGCAGCGGCTTCGCAATCTTCGCATTCGGCATCAGCATCGCACTCTCAGCACTCAATAGGGTATGTCGAGTCCGCCCAGGTTCCGGAAGGTCAGCGTGACCATGGCATTGACCTCGCCCTCGGATTCTTCGGTTTCTCCTGACGGCACGTAGGTCGTCGAGATTTGCAGGTCAAAGCACTCGTCGAGGTACCGGAAGCCGCCGCCAACGGACAGCAGGCGGTTGCCCTCCAGATCATAGGCCGATTGGGTGTTGACCGACCAGTAGTCGGATAGGTTGGCGCTGACATAGCCGCTCAATTGTTCGCGATCCTCGAACTCGATCCCGTCCGCGGCAATGAAGGCATAAGATCCGGAAAAGACGAAGTATTCGTTGCCGTAGCTGGCACGCGCCTCGTGCCGCTGGAACTCTACGTCCTCCACGTCAAGCCGGTAGCGATAGCTAAGGTCGAGGCCCGGAATCGGCCGGAGCTGCAGGCGGCCCACCACGTCGGTCAGATCGTCGTCGATGCCGGTGCCGGTTCGGAACTCGTCGTTGTCGTCGTGGTCGAACTGGAAGCTCTGGCCCAGGAATGCATTGATATAGCTGCCCTGGGGCAGATAGGCCGACCAATTGGTGCCGTAGGTCATGCGCGAGCCGGTGTCCTGGCGGTCGAGGCCCGGAAACCGGTCAGGCAAGAACAGGTTGGTATCGTCCAGCTCGAAGGCGCGGCTGTCTTCGTTCGGGATCTTGCCCGTGTTGCCGGTGTCGGGCGCGGCGACCACCTGGAACATCGGCTCGATCACCTGCGTGAAAGTCTGGCTGGGACGAATGAGCGGATAGCTCCAGTCGAACGAGGCCTTGGGCAGGATGCTGAATTCGGTGCCGTCGAAGTCGTCGACATCGGCAGGAGGATCGCGGTCATCGCTGTCCGGATCCACATGGTGCACCTTGTGGATGGTGGTCGGCATCTCCAGGGTCAGCCGATAGGTGTCGCCCAGCGAACTGGTATAGGGCAGCGTCCAATAAGGATTGGCGGCAATGCGCACGACCTCGCGCCCATCCGTCCGGCGCAGGTTCATGAAATTGGTATCCAGGCCCCAGTAGGCGCCGGCGACCCCCGGCTCGCCGACAAAGCGATAGTCCAGCATCGGCGCGATGATCGGCAGCTGGTCGGTCTGCGTGCCGCGGTCCGTGCTCTGGAAGGCATAGCCGCGCGCCTCGGCATAAGACCGGCCGAAGAACCCTTCCGCGAAGGCGGTGTCGGTCAGGATGTCGCGCGAGCCGAGATGCCAGCGCTTCAGGTATTTCTTGTCGGTGGTCGCCTTGAAATCGAAGCCGGCGCGCCAGTTCTCGTCGATGTCGAACAGCCCGTCGCCCTCGACATGGCCGCGGAAATCGTTGTTCAGCTCGACGCGATCGTCCGGGTCCGGATCGTTGGTCTCGCGATCCTCGACCGTGCCGGAGGCTTCGAGCCGGAACCGGCCGTCGACCACGCGTTGCCGGTATTCGACATCGAGGACACCGCCGGGATGCTCCTGAAGCTCGCCGCCGAAGCGGAAGATCGGCGTGACGGTGACGTCCTTGTCGGGCGCCAGCACGTAGAAATACGGCGTGGCGATCTGCAGGCCGTTGGCGCTGGAATAGTGGAGCTCCGGCGTCAGCATGCCGCTCTGGCGATCGACGTCGAAATCCGGATGCCGGAACCACGGCGTGTAGAGCACCGGCACGCCGAACATCTCCAGCCACGCATCGTGATAGGTGATGGTCTTTTCCACCTTGTCGCGGATCGCCGAATAGGCCTTGATCTGCCACAACGGCGCGCGCGAGGGATCCTCGGCGCACTGCGCGCAGGGAGTATAGACGCCCTTGCGCAGGATCTCCTTGGTGTCCTGCTCCACCCGATAGGCGCGATTGGCCGCCAGCCGCGAATTGTCCTTCATCAGCATGCGGAAGTCGTAGAGGATGCCTTCCTTCACGTCGTCCGTCACGTCGGCGTAGGTTGCGAACTGGGTGTCGCCGTCCGGCTCCAGCAGCTGGACGTTGCCGGCCGCGGTGATGCGCTTGGTGCGCTCATTGTAGGTGACGACATCGGCCTTCACGATCTTGTCGTCGCGCAGAATCTCGACATTGCCACGCGCGACGAAGATGCCGAGGTTCTCGTCATGCCCGACCTGGTCGGCGATCATCCTGATCGTGTCGGGCGTGTCGGGCGGTTCCACCGGCCCCTCGGGTTGGGGCGCGGGGCGCTGGCGCAGCATGAACGCGCCGGGATTGAATTGGCTTTCGAGCTCGCCGGCCGGCGGATTGAATTGGCTTCTCAGTTCCCCGTCCGGCGGGATGACCTGGCTTCCGGGCAAGGTTGCCGGCGGATTGAATTGGCTCTCGAGCTCATCGCCCGATTCATCGACCTCGGCGACGGCCGGCAGCGGCCAGCCGAGCAGGCCAGCGCACAGCACCGGCAGCAGGCCGCTCAAAACGATGTCGGTCAGTCCGCGCCGCTTCGCCGCCACGATGGAACGATCACTCCCCCAGTACGCACGCCCGCTGCCCTGTCCGCGGAGCCCGTTTGACCGGCTCCTCCTCCGGCTTCGGCGCCGGCCTCGTTCTGCCCCCGAAAAGGCCGGCTAAAGTATCATGTTGCGGGCAATCGTCTACATTTTTCATGGCGTTAGCCAAAATCCCGCGGCGCGCAGCGCAACGCCGGAGAGAGGCTGGACACAGGCCGTAAAGCCTGCAAAGACTTTGGGCCCGAAGCCATTCCGTTGCCCCCTCCGCGCGGCCGGTCCGGCCCCATCGTATTTCAGAGCTTTCAGTCCAAGAGGTCATCCATGAAAGTCGCGTTCGCTAAACCCGAGATTCCGGCGTCGGGGACGCTGGTCGCATTGGCCGCCGATGGCCGCAAGCTGGGCAAGCTGGCCGGACAACTCGACAAGGCGACCAAGGGCGCCATCACGCGTGCGCTCGAAGCCAGCCGGTTCAAGGGCGGAGCAGAGGAGTTCCTCACCATCCTGGCGCCGGCCGGAGTCGAGGTCGCGCGCATCATCGTCGCCGGCATCGGCGCGCCGGCCAAATACGACGCGCTGGCGGCGCAGTCGCTGGGGGGCCGGCTGGTGGCCGCGCTCAACGGCACCGGCGAGAAGGACGTGTCGGTCTGGATCGAGCAGATCGGCGACCTGAAGCTGGACGAGGCCGCGTTCGCCGCCAACGTCGCCTACGGCGCGCGGCTGCGCTTCTACCGCTTCGACAAATACAAGACCAAGGAGAAGCCCGAGCAGAAGCCGAGCCTCAAGCATTTCAGCGTGCTGGTGCCGGATGCGGCCGATGCGAAGCGCGCCTTCGGCCCGATGGACAAGGTGGTCGATGCGGTGAATTTCACGCGCGACCTGGTCAGCGAGCCGGCCAACATCATCTATCCGGAGACCCTGGCGGCGGAAGCGAAGAAGCTCGCCGAGTTCGGCGTCGAGGTGAAGGTGCTGGGGGTCAAGGAGATGACCAAGCTCGGCATGGGCGCGCTGCTCGGCGTCGGCCAGGGCAGCAGCCGGGAAAGCCAGCTTGTCACCATGCAGTGGAACGGCGGCGGCAAGGAGAAGCCGATCGCCTTCGTCGGCAAGGGCGTGACCTTCGACACCGGCGGCATCTCGATCAAGCCAGCCGCCGGCATGGAGGACATGAAGTGGGACATGGCGGGCTCGGCCGCCGTCATCGGCACCATGCGCGCGCTCGCCGCCCGCAAGGCCAAGGTCAATGCCGTCGGCGTAGTGGGCCTGGTCGAGAACATGCCGTCCGGCGCCGCGCAGCGGCCGGGCGACATCGTCACCTCGATGTCGGGCCAGACCATCGAGGTGCTGAACACCGACGCGGAAGGCCGCCTCGTGCTGGCCGATGCCATGTGGTACTGCCAGGAGACCTTCAAGCCGAAGGTGATGATCGATCTCGCGACCTTGACCGGCGCCATCCTGATCGCGCTCGGCAACATCTATGGCGGCATGTATGCCAACGACGACGAGCTCGCCAGGCAGCTGGAGGCCAGCGGCAAGTCGACCGGCGAGCTGCTGTGGCGCATGCCGCTGGCGCCCGCCTACAACAAGATGATGGATTCGCCTGCCGCCGACGTGAAGAACATCAGCGGCAGCCGCAATGCCGGCAGCATCACCGCCGCCGAATTCCTGCAGCGCTTCGTGCAGAAGGGCACGATCTGGTCGCATCTCGACATCGCCGGCATGGCCTGGGCCGACAAGGACAGCCCGACCTCGCCGCGCGGCGCCACCGGCTACGGCGTGCGGCTGCTCGACCACCTGGTCGCCAGCCACTACGAAGAGGCGTAGTCAAACACCGGAGCATTTTCCGCCGAAGTGGGCGCCGGTTCGGCGCAGAAAAATGCGACCACTTGCGAAGCGACGATGAGCGAGATCCGCTTCTACCACCTGCAGCGCGCGAGCCTCGAGGACACCTTGCCGGTGATCCTCGAGCGCGCCTACGGGCGGGGCGATCGGATCCTCGTGATGACCGGCTCCAGCGAGCGCGCCGAGGCATTGGCGGCGCATCTGTGGACCTACAAGCCCGACAGCTTCCTGCCGCATGGGACAGCCAAGGACGGCGCGGCGGCGGAGCAACCGATCTATCTCACCGCCGAAGCGGAGAATCCGAACGCCGCGAGGCTGCTGATCCTGTGCGACGGCGCGACCCGCGCCGATTGCGGCGACTTCCCGCTGGTGTGCGAGATGTTCGACGGCAACGACGAGATGGCCGTCGCAGCCGCGCGCGAGCGCTGGAAGGGCTACAAGGAGGCGGGGCACAAGCTGGTCTATTTCCAGCAATCGCCGGCGGGGAAGTGGGAAGAGAAGGCGCGCAGCGAAGGGTGAGCGGCGTGAAGCACAGAACGTTCAGCTTTGTCTGCGCAACGTGCGGGAACCGCCATGAAGGCTCGCCCAGCGTCGGTTATTCCGCCCCGTTCTATTGGACGCAGGAGCACCGGACCGATACCACCGGTGCGTCGCGCCTCAGCCACGACTTTTGCATGATCGAGCGCCGGGACTACTTCATCCGCTGCATTCTCGAAGTGCCGATCCACGAGGTCGGGGAACCGTTCCTCTGGGGCGTCTGGATCACGCAGAGCGAACAGAACTTTCGCGACTACATGGACAGCTTCGACGACACGCCGGAACGTTGCACGTTCGGCTATTTCGCGAACCGCTTACCCAGCTATCCAGATACCTTGAGCTTGCAAACGCAGGTGCACTGGCAACCGGGTAAGGATCGGCCGAAGGTCGAGCTGAAATCCGTCGACCATCCGCTTTACCGCGACTGGTCGGAAGGAATCAGCTGGGACCGTGCGGCCGAGCTGGCCGGGCCGCATTTTCATCTGGATGGCTGAGGCTGCGCGCTGGACGCAGCAGTCAGTCGAATATCTCCGACAGCCATGATTTGCGGCGATAGCCGTAGCCGCCGCGCTCACCGCGCTCGCCATACTCCCCGCGTTCGCCATATTCGCCGCGCTCGCCATAGCCGGGGTGCTGCTGCGGATGGGCCTGTTGCGGATGAGGCTGGGCTTGGGGCGGCGGCGCAGCGGGGCGCTGCTGGGCCTCGTGGGCGGCGCTCTTCTCGATGATCTTGTCGAGCTCGCCGCGGTCGAGCCAGACGCCGCGGCACTTGGGGCAATAGTCGATCTCGACGTCCTTGCGTTCGGTCATCACCAGATCGACCTTGCAGACGGGGCACAGGAGCCCGGCGGATGCGGCTTGGGTCATCAAATCCTTCCTGCGATGCAACGTTCCATGGGGTTGGCTGTCGCCGCGCTTTGGCATCAGCGGTGTCATGGTCATTTTGTGATTGCGCAGCGCGCTTTCAACCCGCCGGTCACCGATCCGTGTCCGGCGACCAGCCGCCGGCGATCCAGCGGAACGAGGAATAGACCAGCACCATGGTGACGTGCGCGCCGTCATTGGAGAGCGGCAGATAGATGCTGGCGGAAGGGGACCATTCCTGCCCGGGCAGGTGGAAGCAATCCTCGTCCAGGAAGGGCTGGCAAGTCTCGACCACGCGGCGGTAGCACGCGGTCACCACGTCGGCCGACTTGCCGTAATAGGCGTCGGCCACGCGCTTGCCGGTCGGATCATGGCCGCGCATCTCGACCTCGCGCGTGCCGACCAGGCGGTAGACGAAATCCAGCATCCCATCCGTCGCCGGCCGCACATCGACCAGCAGCATGCCGGGCAACAGCCGCTTGATCTCGGCCGGCTCGATGTCGGAGCGGGTTGGCATCGGGCGCGGGCCGCGCTTGCGCTGCCAATAGGCATACATCTCGAGCAGGTCGGGCGGCGCGCCGGCCAAGACACCGACTTGGGCATCCGCCGGCAGCTCGGGGCGATCCTGGCTGGGTGAAAGCAGCGGCATGTTCAGCTCTGCTTAGCGAGAGCTTGAGCTTGCCACGCGCATCCCGGCGGTTGCAAGGCGCGTCAGCGGACACGCCGGTAGGCTGTGTAGACCAGAATCATGTTGACGTGCTCGCCGTCGTTGGACAGCGGCAGAAAGATATTGGCTTCGTCCGCGAAGTAATCGCCGTCGCGCAGGTAGTAATCGTCATCCAGATAGGGTTCGCGGCGATCGACGACCGACTGATAGCAGCCCAGCACGTTCTCGAGCGTCGGGCCGAAAAAGGCGTCGGCCACGCGCTTGCCGACGGGGTTCTCGCCGCGCACTTCGACCTCGTGCGTGCCGAGCAGGCGATAGACGAAGTCGGCCCGGCCGGCGACGTCATAGAGCACATCGACCAGGATCATGCTCGGCAGGTGCATCTTGATCTCGGCGGGATCGAGATCGGAGCGCGACGGCATCTTGCGGCCGGCGCGCTTGGAGCGCCAATAGTCGAACAGCGCGCGCAGGTCAGCCGGCAGCCCTTCGAAGATCGCGGCGTTCTCTGAATCGGCTGACAGCAGCGGCATCGGCGCGTCCCCACGCGGAAGGCGAAACCTGCCACGCCGCTTCGACTCGTGGCAACGAGCAACTAGTCCTAGGCGCCGGCCCGATCGAACGATGCTTGCGCGCGCAGCCAGGCATCTTCCGCGTCGGACAGGCGCTTCGCGACATCGGCGTGCTTGCGCTGCCATTCGGCGATGGTGTCGGGGTTCTCGTTGTAGAGCGCGGGATCCGCCAGCTTCTTTTCGATCAGTGCCAGGGCCTGCGACAGCTTGTCGACGGCGAGCGCCGATTGCTCGAGCTGGCGCTTGAGATCGCCCTGGTGCGCGGGCGCGGCGTTACGTCGCGACGGCTTGCGTTCCTCGGTCTCACGCCGAGCAGGTTTGCGATCATCGCGCTCGCGGTAGCGCGAGCCGCGATCGGCGCCGACGCGATCCTCCGCCAGCACCAGGTCGCGATAGTCGGCGAGGTCGCCGTCGAACTGACGGCACAGGCCGTCCTTCACCAGCCAGAAGCGGTCGACCGTCAGCTCGATCAGATGCGGATCGTGGCTGATGAGGACGACGGCGCCGGCGAACTCGTTGATCGCCTGCACCAGCGCCTGGCGCGAATCGATGTCGAGATGGTTCGACGGCTCGTCCAGCAGCAGGATGTTGGGCGCGCCGTGGCTCATCAGCGCCAGCAGCAGGCGCGCCTTCTCGCCGCCGCTGAGACTGCCGACTTTGGTGTTGGCGCGCAGGACGTCGAGGCCGAACTGCGCCAGGTGCGCGCGGCATTTCTCCGGATGCAGCTTGGGCGCGACCCGCTCCATCGACAGCAAGGGCGTCGCGTCGAGATCCAGCTCGTCGGTCTGGTGCTGCGCGAAATAGCCGACCTTCAGCTTGCGCGAGCGCCGGATCTCGCCGTGCATCGCCGGCAGCCGGCCGGCCAGCAGCTTCGCCATGGTGGACTTGCCGTTGCCGTTGGCGCCGAGCAACGCAACGCGCTCGTCGGGATCGAGCCGCAGGTTGACCTTGTGCAGGACCGGCTTGCCCGGCTCGTAGCCGACCGCGACGTCGTCCATCACGATCAGCGGCGGCGCCAGCTCCTCCGGCTCGGGGAAGTGGAATTCGATGCCGCGCTCCTCGATCACCGCCGCGATCGGCTCCATCTTGGCGAGCGCCTTCAGGCGCGACTGCGCCTGGCGCGCCTTGCTGGCCTTGTAGCGGAAGCGGTCGATGAAGGCCTGCATGTGCTTGCGCTGCACGTCCTGCTTGGCCTTGGCCGCGGCCTGCAAGGCGAGCCGCTCGCTGCGCGCATGCTCGAAATCATCGTAGCCGCCGGTATAGACCGTGAGCTTGCGGTCGTGCAGATGCACGATCTTGTCGACCGCGCGGTTGAGCAGGTCGCGGTCGTGGCTGACCAGCAGCACGGTGTGCGGATAGCGCTTGAGGAAATCCTCGAGCCACAACGTCGCCTCGAGATCGAGATGGTTGGTCGGCTCGTCCAGCAGCAGCAGGTCGGGCGCCTGGAACAGCAGCGCCGCCAGCGCGACGCGCATGCGCCAGCCGCCGGAGAAGTCGCTGCACGGGCGCTGCTGCGCCTCGGCATCGAAGCCGAGGCCGTGCAGAATCGCGCCCGCGCGCGCCGGCGCCGAATGCGCCTCCAGCTCGTGCAGGCGGGTGTGGATGTCGGCGATGCGGTGCGGATCGGTCGCGTGCTCGGCCTCGTCCAGCAGGCTCTGCCGCTCGCTGTCGGCGGCGAGCACGGTGTCGAGCAGGCTCTGCGGCCCGTCCGGCGCTTCCTGTGCGATGCGGCCGACGCGGGTGTTGTTGGGCAGGCGGATCTCGCCGGTGTCGGCGTGCAGGTCGCCGGCGATCAGCTTCAGGAGGGTGGTCTTGCCGGTGCCATTGCGCCCGATCAGCCCGGCCTTGTGACCGGCAGGCAAGGTCATGCTGGCGCCCTCCAGAAGCGGGCGCCCGGCAATGCGGCAGGTCAGGTCGGTGATGGTTAACATGGCCACAATGACTTGATTTCAGGGCCCTTTCGCTGCGCAAGATGCGCGTTGCGGGTGGGCGGCGGACTGTATATAACCCCGCGCCAGTTTCGCCAACAGGAGCAGTGAGAAATGGCCAAGGAACGGACCTTGTCGATCATCAAGCCGGACGCCACGCGCCGCAATCTGACCGGCAAGATCAACGCGCGGATCGAGGAAGCGGGCCTCAGGATCATCGCCCAGAAGCGGCTGTGGCTGAGCACCGCCCAGGCGCAGAAGTTCTACGAGGTGCACAAGGAGCGGCCATTCTACAACGACCTGTGCAAGTTCATGACCTCGGGCCCGGTGGTGGTGCAGGCGCTGGAAGGCGAGAATGCGGTCGCCAAGTATCGCGAAGTGATGGGCGCCACCAATCCGGCCAATGCCGCGCCCGGCACCATCCGCAAGGATTTCGCGGAATCGATCGAAGCCAATTCGGTGCACGGCTCGGATTCGACCGACAATGCCAAGATCGAGATCGGGTTCTTCTTCAGCGGGATCGAGCTGGTCGGCTGAAGCAGCGCCTTTAGGCTCTGAAACGACGAACGGCGCCGGGCTTCCGGCGCCGTTCGTGTTTGGATGATGGCCTGCGACCTAAGAGCGCAGGACCGCAAAGGCCGTGATGAAGGCGCCCAACAGGAACAGCAGGACCGAAAAGATGGCGAGACCGATCGACGCGCCATAGATGTAGAACAGGGTCGCGATCAGCGTGATGATGGCGACGTGGATCGAGCCCCAGAACAGGAACCGCGAAAAACCCTTCCAGCCTTCCTGGCGGCTGGCAAGAAGCTGGTCCTGTTCCCTGGCCATCGGCAAGCTCCGCAAAATAGTGGCTTCGACTGGCGGGTTTCTTAGCCGAGGGCGCAGCCGTCTGCAAGACCGCGGCTAGGGCCCTGCGGCATCAATGCGCATGGCCTCTGGGCACCTGGGTGCGGGGGCCGGCCCGTCGAGATCGAGATCGCCGCGGTCGAGCTCGCCCTCCAGTGCGCTGGGCTGCAAAGCGATCCGAATCTCCGACAGATAGCCGCCGCGGTCCGAGCAGACGAGGGTCAGGGCCCGGGCGGAGCCCTTGCCGAAGCTCGCCTCGAACGCCTGGATCAGCTGCTCGGCGGTGACCTCGCGCCCGACATTGGCGGCAATGGCCCGGCCGAACGCCGTCGTCTGCACCGCCGAGGCCAGGCGCAGCGTCTCTCCGAAATAGCGTTCGGCGCCCATCCCTGCGCACGTGCCATGCTTGATCCACTCGTGCCGATCCAGACACGACAAGACGCCAGGCATCGTCTGCGCGAGGTGAGCGCGCGTCTTGCCCGACATTTCCGGCTCGGGCAGCTGGCACCAGCTCTTCGGTTCGTCGAGCGCCCTGGTCTCCCCGTCGATGCCGCAATAGATGGGGCCGGCATTCGGACGATCGTTGGGCCAGAGGCCGTGCACCGTCAGATGCGTGGCCGCGAAGTCGCCCGGATCGAGGGCGCGGCATTCCGGCCGGCGGGCGTTGAACTCGCAGAAGGCAGGCTGCCAGCTCAGGGCGAGAACATAGTGCGTGACGGCGGGGGATTCGTCGCAGGCGGAGAGGAACGTCGCAGCCAGAGCCAACGCGATGTACGGCGGCTGGGCGCGCGGCCGAGCCATCACGCCATCGGATTGAATAGCACGTTCTCGGGATAGCGCGTGTCGCCGCCGGCAATGGCGCGCTCGCCTTCGACGCGAACGTTCCCTTCTGCGATGAGACGCAAGGCGAGCGGATAGAGGCGATGCTCGGTCTCCAGAACGCGCGCCGCCAGCGTGTCTTCGGTGTCGTCCGGGCGGACGGCGACGAGGCTCTGCGCGATGATCGGACCGGTGTCGGTCTCGTGCCGCACGAAATGAACGGTGGCGCCGTGGAAGCGCACGCCCGCTTCGAGGGCGCGTCTGTGGGTGTGGAGACCGGGGAAAGCCGGCAGCAGAGCCGGATGGATGTTGATCAGCTTGTCTTTCCACGTCGTGACGAATTGGGCGGTGAGCAAGCGCATGAAGCCGGCCAGCACCACGAATTCGGCGCCGGCGGCGCGGACCTCGCGGTCCAGCGCGACGTCGAAGTCCTCGCGGCTCTGGAACGCGTTGTGATCGACGATCTCGGTCTTGAGGCCCGCCTTGGCGGCGCGCTCCAGTCCCAGCGCCTCGGCCCGGTTGGAGAGCACCAGCGCGATCTTCACCGGGCTGTCCGTGACCTTCGGACCGAATGCGTCAATGAGGGCCTGCAGATTGGAGCCGCGGCCGGAAATCAGCACAGCCACCTTCAGCGGCGCGGCCATGGCCTACCAGCGGTCGGTGTTGCGCACGACGCAGCCTTCGGCGCCGCCCGCGCGCTTCACGATGCTGCCGATGCGATGCACCGTCTCGCCGTTGTCCTTGAAGCTCTGCGTGACGCGCGCCTCCGCATCCGGCGCGACCACGACCACCATGCCGATGCCGCAATTGAAGGTGCGGATCATGTCGTCGCGCGGCACGTCGCCGGTCTTCATCAGCCAGCCGAAGACGGCCGGCAGCTTCCAGCTCGCGCCGTCGATGTCGGCCTGCAGATTGTCGGGCAGCACGCGCGGCACGTTGTCGACCAGGCCGCCGCCGGTGATGTGCGCCAGCGCCTTGACGCCACCGGCCTTGATCGCGGCCATCACGCTCTTCACATAGATGCGCGTCGGCGTCAGCAGCGCTTCGCCCATGGATTTCTTCTGATCGAACGGGCAGGGCTCGGTCCAGCCGAGACCGGATTGCTCCACGATCCTGCGCACCAGGGAAAAGCCGTTGGAATGCACGCCGCTGGAGGCGAGGCCAAGAATGATATCGCCTTCCTTCACGTCGGCGCCGGTCAGGGCCTGGTCGCGCTCCACCGCGCCGACCGCGAAGCCGGCGAGGTCGTAATCGCCCTTGGCATACATGCCGGGCATCTCGGCCGTCTCGCCGCCGACCAGGGCGCAGCCGGCCTGTTTGCAGCCGTCGGCGATGCCGGCAATGATGGAACGGGCGGCCGCCACGTCGAGCTTTCCGGTCGCGAAGTAGTCGAGAAAGAACAGCGGCTCGGCGCCCTGCACCACCAGGTCGTTGACGCACATCGCGACCAGGTCGATGCCGACGCCATCGTGGCGGCTGGCCTCGATCGCGACCTTGAGCTTGGTGCCGACGCCGTCGGTGGTGGAGACGAGAAGGGGGTCGCGATAGCCGGCGGCCTTGAGATCGAAGAAGGCTCCAAAGCCGCCCAGCCCGGCCTCCGACCCGCTGCGCGCCGTGGCCTTGGCCAGCGGCTTGATCGCCTCCACCAGGGCTTCTCCCGCATCGATGTCGACGCCGGCATCGCGATAGGTCAAGCCATTGCCGGCATTGGATTTGCCGGTCTCCTGCGGCGGGCGGGTTATGGCATCCTCCGTGGCGATGGGCTATAAGCAGTGCGGTCCGGACAATAAGGATTTCGAGGCCCGTTGCAATGGCATTGACGATCATCCGGCGGCACTGCCGCGGGCTTCTGGCGCTGCTTCTGCTGGTTGTTTCGGCCGACGTGGCCTCGGCCCAGTCAGGGCAGGTCTACACCGCGACCGGCATCGACGTGGACATCACCGGCGACATCGCGACCCTGCGCGACCAGGCGATGCTGGAAGGCCAGCGCAAGGCCTTGCAGAAGGTGCTGACCGACATCGCGCCGGCCGAGCGCGCCGCCGCGCTGCAGCTGCCCAGCGACGACGTCATCTCCACCTGGGTGCAGGATTTCGAGATCGAGGAGGAGAAGACCTCGGCCACCCGCTATATCGGCCGCTTCACCTTCCGCTTCATGGCCGAGCCGGTGCAGCAGTTCCTCGCCGGCAACAGCGTCCAGTTCGCGCAGATCCAGACCAAGCGGCTGCTGGTGCTGCCGATCTATACCGACGAGGCGGGCAACAGCAACCTGTGGGGCCCGGCCAACCTGTGGCTGGCGCCGTGGAGCGTGAAGGCGCCGAATGTCAGCCTGGTGCCGATGCAGCTGCCGACCGGCGATGTCTCGGACACCGAGACCCTGTCGGCGACGCAGGCGCTGGCGGGCGACCTGCCGCGGCTGACCGCCCTGGCGCAGCGCTACGGCGCGGGCGACGTGCTGGTGACGGAAGTCCGCGCTTCGCCCGTGCGCGACGACGGCATGCAGGACTTCGCGATCACTGCGACCCGCTACAGCCGCGAGTCGCCGCAGAGCTTCACCGACACCGTGACCGGCGACCCCGCGACCATCGACGAATCGCTGGCGCAAGGCGCCGACCGCACCATCGCCTGGGTGCAGAGCCAGTGGAAGCAGGCCAACCTGGTCGATGCCAGCAAGCAATCGACCATGACCATCGAGGTGCCGATCGCCACGCTCAGGCAGTGGGTCGACATCAAGCGGCAGCTCGGCGGCGTGCCGTCGCTGAAGTCGGTACGGATGGTCAGCCTGACCCGCACGCTGGCGATCCTCGACGTCAGCTTCCTCGGCGACGTGCCGCAGTTCCAGCGCTCGCTGGCGCAACAGGAACTCTCGCTCGCGACCGCGCTCGGCGATCCGAGCAAAGGAACGCTGCGGCAGGATCCCAACGCCAGCGTCAGCCAGCCGCCGCCACCGGCGCCGCTGCCGTCCCAGATGAACCAGCCGGCGGTGCCGGGTCTGGCTCCGGCGGTGCCGAACCAGCCCGCCGTGCCGCAATAGACGCCGCATGACGCTCGGCACCCAAGCCAAGGTCTGGGGCATCGCCCTCGTGGTCTTCGTCGCGCTGCTGGTGCTGCTGAAGAGCATCCTGCTGCCGTTCGTCGCCGGCATGGCGATCGCGTATCTGCTGGATCCGGTGTGCGACCGGCTGGAGGCGATGGGCGTCTCGCGCACCATCGCGACCACGATCGTGACGGCCATCTTCGCGCTGGTGGTGGTCCTGCTGCTTCTGCTGATCGTGCCGCTGGTGATCCAGCAGGTGATCGCGTTCCTGGGCAGCCTGCCGGACTTCATCGCGCGCACCCAGGATCGCCTGCTGCCATACTACATGCAGCTGCAGCAGCAGTTCGATCTGCCGGCCGTCACCGAGCTGGGCGAGATCGCGCGCACGCGCATCGGGACGGCGCTCGCCTGGCTCGCGGGTCTGCTGGAAGGGCTGATCACCCAGGGCCTGGCGATCGCCAACCTGCTGTCGCTGATCTTCATCACGCCGGTGGTCGCCTTCTACCTGCTGCGCGATTGGGACCGGCTGATCGCGCGGGTCGATGACCTGCTGCCGCGGGACCACGCCGAGGTGATGCGGCAGCTGGCGAAGCAGGCGAACGAGTCGCTCGCCGGGTTCGCGCGCGGGCAATCGATGGTGTGCGTGCTGCTGGCGGCGTTCTACGCCGTTGCGCTGGTGCTGGTCGGACTGCCGTTCGGCGCGATCGTAGGCCTGGTGGCGGGCTTGCTTACCTTCATCCCCTATGTCGGGTGCCTGACCGGCTTCGTGGTCTCGATGGCGATCGCGGTCGGCCAGTTCGACAACTGGGGATCGATCGCCCTGGTCGCCGTCATCTTCGTGGTCGGCCAGGTGATCGAGGGCAACTTCCTCACGCCCAAGCTGGTGGGCGACCGGGTCGGATTGCATCCGGTCTGGATCATCTTCGCACTGCTCGCCGGCGGCGCGCTGTTCGGCTTCGTCGGCCTGCTGCTGGCGGTCCCGGTCGCGGCGCTGATCGGCGTGCTGGTGCGCTTCGCCATCGCGCAGTATCGCGCCAGCAAGCTCTATCTCGGCGCCAGCCCGCCGGCGATATCGCTGGTCGAGCCCGACGATTCCACCGTCCACCAATCCCGGGACTGATGGCATCGCAACTTCCGCTCGATCTGGAATACCGGCCGGCCCTCGACATGGCCGAATTCGTGATTGCGCCCGGCAATCGGGATGCCGTCGCGTGGATCGACCGCTGGCCCGATTGGCCCTCGCACGCGCTCGCCATCCATGGGCCCAAGGGCTCGGGCAAGTCGCATCTCGCGCATGTCTGGCAGGCGCGCAGCGGGGCGGTGTTCCTGGAGCGCGCGCCGACGGACGATACACCGAAAGCGGTCGTGCTGGACGAACCGCAAGGCTGGCCCGAGGCCGCGCTGCTGCATCTCTACAATCGCCTGCGCGAGGCGGACGGGCATCTGCTGATCGTCAGCGAAACGCCGCCGGCGCGCTGGCCGGTCGCGCTGCCGGACCTGGCGTCGCGCCTCGCCAGCATTCCGGCGGTGGCCCTTGCGGCGCCGGACGACGACCTGCTGGTGGCGGTGATGGCCAAGCAGTTCGCCGACCGCGGCCTCGAGGTGAACGAGGACGTGCTGCGCTACGTGGCAAGCCGCGTCGAGCGTTCGTTCGCGGCGGCGGCGGATGTCGTCACACGGATCGATCGCGCTGCATTGGCGCAGCAGCGCAAAGTCACGTTGGCTTTGGCGCGGGAGATCATGGCCTCGTCTTGAGGCCACAGTGCCGCACGATGAAGTCGGCGATCGCCGGCACGTCGTTGAGGTCGATCACCGGCAGCTTCGTTTCGCTCACCGGCGTGTCGGCGAGGATCGCGACGTAGGTCGGATCGCCGGTCGAGAGCAGCGGCTTGTCGTTCTCCGCGCGGTAGATTTCCAGCTTGTCGTGCGGCTCGCGCTTGAAACCTTCGACCAGCAGCAGGTCGACCGGGCTCATGTGCTGCGCGAGATCGGCGGCGGCCGGCTCGTGCGTTTCGCGCACCTCGTGCATGAGGGCCCAGCGCTTCTCCGAGGCGACCAGCACCTCGGTGGCGCCGGCTTGGCGGTGGACGTAGGAGTCCTTGCCGGGCTGATCGACGTCGAAGCCGTGATGCGCGTGCTTCATGGTGGAGACGGTGACGCCGCGGCGGATCAGCTCGGGGATCAGCTTGCCGAGCAGCGTGGTCTTGCCGGCCCCGCTCCACCCGCCCAGTCCGAGTATCTTCATCGGGTCTGGCGGGCGTCGGTGGTCCTGGGAGGTTCCGGCTTCGGCGGCTGCCCGCCAGCCATGTGCTTGAGGCCGATGGTCATGTAGTCGTAGCCGGTGACCACCGTCATCACGGCGGCGATCCACAGCAGGATCTCGCCGATCAGCATGGCGTTGATCGGCACCTCGCTCTCGGGCTTGGCGACGATCAGGAAGCCGAGCGCGACCATCTGCACCGTGGTCTTCCATTTCGCCAGCATGCTGACCGGAACGCCGACGCGCAGCTCCGCCAGGAACTCGCGCAAACCACTGACCAGGATCTCGCGGCACAGGATGACGAGCGCCGCCAGGACCGACCAGCCGTCGATGTGGTCGATCGCAACCAGGACCAGCAGGACTGCCGCCACCACCAGCTTGTCGGCGATCGGGTCGAGGAAGCGGCCGAGCGGCGACACCTGGTCCAGCCGGCGCGCCACATAGCCATCGAACCAGTCGGTCACGCAGGCCAGGACGAACAGGGCCAGCGCGATCCAGTGCCAGACCAGGCCTTGGACCAGCAACAGGCCCACGATCGCGGGAATCGCCGCGATGCGCGACATGGTGAGGATGTTGGCGAAGTTCAGCATGGACGGCGGGCCTGGCTCCGAATGGTGGCGAGAATAGCAAATCGTCCTTGGGCTGTCATAGACGGCTTTGTCGCGGGCCCGCGCGGTATTGACCCGGCCTTTATGTCAAATCCTCGCATTCGATTCGGTTCCATCAGCCGCCGTGGAAGTGATCGTAGACCTTCTTCGCCACGGTTTCGTTGATGCCCTCGACGGCGCACAGGTCCGAAAGACCCGCGCGCGCAACCGCGCGAGCCGAGCCGAAATGCAGCAGCAGCGCCTTCTTGCGCTTGGCGCCGATGCCGGCGATCTGGTCCAGCTCGGACTTGCCGATCAGCGACGAGCGCTTGGCGCGGTGCGCGCCGATGACAAAGCGGTGGGCCTCGTCGCGCAAC
>DATFDU010000087.1:0-3098 GCA_035251915.1 Dongiaceae bacterium
CTCTTTTCGATGCGATCGGTCATATATGCAACCTCCTAGTTGCCTGTCGATATAAATCGGATGGCGTAATTACGCAACCATTTTGTTGCGTATTTAGTGAACAAGCGGTGCGGTTGATCGTTCCACTGTATGGTGCGGCGACTCTAGATTTTCGCGTAGTCGCGATACCACGCCACGAAGCGGCGGATGCCTTCGTCGAGCTTGATGCTGGGTGCGTAACCGAGGTCGTGCCGCGAGGCTGAGATGTCGGCCCAGGTCTTCGGCACGTCACCCAACGGCATCGGCTTGTCGATGCGCTGCGCCCGGCGGCCGCAGGCGGCCTCGATCGCGGTCACCAAGGCGTTTACCGATTCAGGGCTATCGTTGCCGAGGTTGTACAGCCGGTGCGGCTCCTCGGCGTCGGCCGGCGGCGGGCGGTCGATCGCGGCCAGCACGCCCGCGACGACGTCGTCGATATAGGTGAAGTCGCGCTGCAAGGTGCCGCCGGCGTAAGTCTCGATCGCCGTGCCTTCGAGGATCGCTTTGGTGAACTTGTAGTACGCCATGTCCGGCCGGCCCCAGGGGCCATAGACGGTGAAAAAGCGCAGGCCCGTCTGCCGCAGCCTGAAGATGCGGGAGTAGGAGATGCTGAGCAGCTCGTCGGCGCGCTTGGTGGCGGCGTAGAGCGAGACCGGATGATCGGCGGGATCGTCGGGCGCAAAGGGCACCTTCTTCGATGCACCGTAGACCGAGCTGGAGCTGGCATAGACCAGATGCTCCAGTTTCGGCGCCAGCCGCGCCATCTGCAGCATGTTGAAATGGCCGTTGAGGTTGGCGCGCACATAGTCTTCCGGCTGCTCGATCGAATAGCGCACGCCGGCCTGGGCGGCGAGATGGACGATCTGCCGCGCCTCCGGCAGCGCATCGGCGAGTGCCGCCTTGAGCGCGGCTTCGTCGGCGATGTCGACCTGGCGGAAGCGGAAACCGTTGCGCCCCTGCTGCCGCTGCAGCCGCGCCTGCTTCAGCGTGGGATCGTAGTAGCTGTTGAGACTGTCGATCCCCAGCACCTGCTCGCCGCGGTCAAGCAGCGCGGCAGTAACGTAGGAGCCGATGAACCCGGCGGCGCCGGTGACGATGATCTCTGGCATTCCTCTGATCAGGCCTTGCGGATATGGGAGCCGGCAAGGCCGGCGCGGGTCATGGCGTTCCGCGTATCCAGCACAAGCCGGCCATGCTTCGCAACCATCGAATAGTCGACCTCGTCGTGATCGGTCACGATCAGCACCGCATCGGCGCCAGACAGTGACCTAGCTGTGAGCGGAACGGACTTTCGTCCGGTGAGGTTGCCGTGCTCGCGGCTCGGCTTCACCGCCGGGATGTAGGGATCGTGATAGGAAACCTTGGCGCCGGCCTTTTCCAGGAGCTCGATCAGGATCAAGGCCGGGCTTTCGCGCATGTCGTCGACATTCTTCTTGTAGGCGAGGCCGATCATCAGGATGCGCGCGCCTTTCAGCGCCTTGCCCTGGCCCTGGCTCAACTCCTCGGCCAGGCGCGCAACGACATAGCGCGGCATCGCGGTGTTGATCTCGCCTGCCAGCTCGATGAAGCGGGTGTTGATCCCGAACTCGCGCGCCTTCCAGGTCAGGTAGAAAGGATCGATCGGGATGCAATGGCCGCCAAGGCCAGGGCCTGGATAGAACGGCATGAAGCCGAACGGCTTGGTCTTGGCCGCCTCGATCACTTCCCAGACATCGATGCCCATGGCGGCGCAGATCACCTTGAGTTCGTTCATCAGCGCGATGTTGACCGCGCGGAAGATGTTCTCGGTCAACTTCACGATCTCGGCGGTCTCCGGCGAGCTCACCGGAACCGTCTTCACCACCACCTGATCGTACAGCGCGACGGCGAGGTCGAGCGCGACCTTGCCATCTCCGCCGACCACTTTCGGGATGTCGTTGGTGCCGAAGCTGGCGTTGCCGGGATCCTCGCGCTCCGGCGAGTAGGCGAGCCAGAAATCGCTGCCGGACTTGAGGCCGGTCGCTTCCAGGATCGGCTTCAGTTCCTCGCGCGTGGTGCCGGGATAGGTGCTGGACTCCAGCACCACCAGCTGGCCCTTGCGCAGGTGGGGCGCGATCTCCTGCCCGGTCTTCACGATGAACTGCAGGTCGGGCTCGCGGTACTTGGTGAGCGGCGTCGGCACACAGATGATGATCGCATCCATCTGCTTCAGGCGGGCGAAATCGTCGGTGGCGTCGAACGTGCCGCTGTTGCGCACAGCCGCGATGCGCTTGTTCGGAATGTGCTTGATGTAACTGCGTCCGGCGTTGAGCGCAGTCACCTTCGGCGCGTCGATGTCGAAGCCGGTGGTCGGGAAGCCCTTTTCCGCGAACAGGCAAGCCAGCGGCAGGCCGACATAGCCGAGGCCGATGATGCCGATCCGCGCCGTGCGCGCGGCGATTGCGCGATGCAATCCAGACCCGTCGGTCTCTCCGCCCCTGGCGTGCCGTGTCGTTTTTTTCATCGTTTTCTTGCCTTTGTTTGCCTTCATGTGTGCGAGCGAGAATGGTTCACCCTTTTTGCCGCCCAATGGTTCGGTTATTAAAAGATGAACGACTGTACATAGGCTGGGCTGCATTACTCAGTACAACGAACCACTGCGCTCGGGGTGGGTGGGGACAATCGATGGCCGACGAGGTTTCGAACAAGCTGCTGAGCGGGCTCAACCGCATCGGCCTGGCGATGCGCAGCGCCGCGTGGGGAGATGCCACCGAATCCGGCCTGACTCCGACGCAAAGCCAGATTCTGGCTTTCATCGCGGCACGCTCGGCGCAGAACCCCCGATCGGGCGATGCGGCCGACGCGCTGGGCATCACTCCGCAGACGGCGAGCGTAGCAATCGCCGCCCTGGTCGCCAAGGGTCTGGTCCAGAAGATTCCGGATGCCAGCGACCGGCGCGCGTCATCCCTCAAACTGACGCGGCAGGGCGAGGTGGCGGCGCGGGTCGCGGCGCAATGGCCGGACTTCCTGCTGGCCGCCGTGCAGGAGCTGGACCCGGCGGAGCGCAAGCTGTTCCTGCACATCCTGATCAAGATGATCCGGCGGCTGCAGACCGACGGGCA
>DATFDU010000088.1:0-6594 GCA_035251915.1 Dongiaceae bacterium
GCCGTGGGCGCCTTGCCGGAGGATCAACGCGCGGTGTTCGTGCTCCGCGCGCTGGAGGAGTTGAGCGTCGAGGAGACCGCGCAGATCCTCGACCTCAATCCTCAGACCGTCCGCACCCGCTTCCTGCGCGCCCGCCGCAAGCTGCAGGAGCAGCTGCAGCGCGAGCTGAAGCTGACCTTCGGGGAGATGCTGCCGTTCGCCGGCGCACGCTGCGAGCGCCTGGCGGAACGGGTGTTGAAGCTGCTGGAAGCGCAATCGCCCGCGCCTACGCCCTGAAACAGAACTACTTCCCCGGCTCGAACTTCAGCGCCGCGCCGTTGATGCAGTAGCGCAGGCCGGTCGGGTCCGGCCCGTCTTCGAACACATGGCCCTGGTGCGCGCCGCATTTGGCGCAATGCACTTCCGTGCGCACCATGAATAGCGAGCGGTCGGTGTCGGTGGCGGTGGCGCCTTCGATCGGCGCCCAGAAGCTGGGCCAGCCGGTGCCGCTTTCGAACTTGGTCTTCGTTTCATAGGCCGGCGTGCCGCAGGCGGCGCAGACGAAGGTGCCGGGCCGCTTCTCGTGCAGCAGGGCCGAGGTGCCGGGCCGCTCGGTCGCATGCTCGAACATGACGGCGAACTGCTCGGGGCTCAGCTGCTTGCGCCAGTCCTCGTCGCTCTTGATGACGTCGTAGCCCTCGGTGGGTGCGGTGTGGCTCTTGCCGAATAGTTTCATCTCGATGCCTCCATCGGAGTTACGCCCGCGCGCCGGACAGGGATGCCAGGAACAGGGAGAACAGCTCCGCCTGGCTGCCGATGCCGAGCTTGGCATAGATATTCTTGCGGTGGATCTTGACCGTGCCGGGCGCGATCCTCAGCGCCGCCGCGATCGCCTCGGACGAGTGGCCGCGCAGCACCAGCGCCACCACCTCGCCCTCGCGCTGGGTCAGGCGATGGCGCCCGAAGGCGGCGAAGGCCTCGCGCAGCGCCTTCTCCGCCGGCAGGGTCTCGGGCGCGGCGTCGAAGCGCTGCGACAGCCCGCGCCAGTGGCGCTCCGCCGCCGCGATCACCACCGGCGTCACCGCGTGCAGCGCCGCCATCTCGCGCGTGTTGAAGGGCGGCGAATGGCCGGCGCGCATCAGCGAGATCACCACCCGCGCGCCATCCCCGGTCGCCAGGAAAAAGCCGACCTCCTCGGTCAGTCCGGTCCGCACATAGTAGGAGCGGTAATATTCGCTCTGGTAGAAGCGGTCCGGCGCTAGGTCGCGCATGCGATAAAGGCCGGGCGCGACGTTGTTGCGGCTGGCGTGGAAAAAGGGGTCGAGCAGATAGGGCCCGGCCTGGTACATCGAGACGAAGATGTCGCGCTTCTGCGGTCCGAAATCGTCATGGAGATCGAGGGGCCGGTCCTCGCCCCGATAGCCGAACACCACGTTGTAGTCGAACGGCGCGACCTGGCGCAGGGCGCGGGCCATGGCCGGCGCAAAGTGCGGTCCATCCAGTTCCCGGATCGCCTCCGCCAGGGCCGGATGCCAGTCCAGCGTCCGCTTGAGCATCTATCCCCACAATCAGGGGCAAAGCGCCTCCCTACCCCTCAGGAGGTATATACACGGACCGCCGGTTGCCGCAACCTGAGGCCCAATAAGGAATAGGCCCGGCGTTCATCGACCGGGCGGGGCTGGCAGGGAGCAGAGGTGGGTGTGACCTCATTGGCTGAGCCGAAAGCAGCGGCTGGCGCGCGGGCGGCCAGCGCTCTGGTGGACGTGGAGTTTCGCGGCGTCACCAAGCGGTTCGGCGCGGTGGTGGCGGTCGATGCCATCTCGTTCGAGATTCCGCGCGGCTCGTTCCACTCGTTCCTGGGTCCATCGGGCTGCGGCAAGACCACCAGCCTGCGCCTGATCGCGGGGTTCGAGCAGCCCGACCAGGGCGAGGTTTCGATCGGCGGCCGCTCGATGGTCGGCGTGCCGGCGTATCGGCGGCCGGTCAACATGGTGTTCCAGCATTATGCCCTCTTCCCGCACATGAATGTCGCGGACAATGTCGGCTATGGCCTGCGCCAGGCGCGGCCGAAGCTGGACAAGGCCGAGATCGACAAGCGCGTCGCGGAGACGCTCGAGCTGGTGCGCCTTCCCAGGATGGGCGCGCGGCGCACCTGGGAACTCTCGGGCGGCCAGCAGCAGCGCGTCGCCCTCGCCCGCGCGCTGGTCAACCGCCCGACGGTGCTGCTGCTCGACGAGCCGCTGGCGGCGCTCGACCGCAAGCTGCGGCGCGATATGCAGATCGAGCTGCAGAACCTGCAGCGCGACGTCGGCATCACTTTCATCCTGGTGACGCACGACCAGGAAGAGGCGCTGTCGATGTCCGACACCATCGCGATCATGCGCGACGGAAAGATCGTGCAGTTCGGCACGCCGCAGCAGCTCTATGACGCGCCGGTCAACCGCTACGTCGCGGACTTCGTCGGCGAATCCAATTTCCTGAGCGGCAAGGTGACGGCGGCCGACGCGCACGGCGCGAGCGTGGCGCTGGCGAACGGCCTGGTGCTCAAGGCGCGCTGGAGCGCGGCGGGCGAGCATCTGCCGATCGGCGAGGAAGCCGCGATCGCGGTGCGGCCGGAAGTGATCGGGCTCTGGCAAGTGGGCCGCGGTCCCGGCGACCTCGATCTGCGCCGGCCGGGCCAGGTGCGCAACCGCATCTATCTCGGCGACCATACGGAATTCAGCGTGCACGTGCCGGAGCTGGGCGAGGTGATGGTGCGGCTGCCGAAGTCGGACCCGCTCGCCATGCGGCTGCAGCCGGGCGACGCGGCCGAGATCGGCTGGCGCGCCGACCAGGCGCTGGTGCTGCGCGCCACCTGACGTGAATCCCGGGCACGAGGCCGGCGACGCGCCCCGCTGCCCGCAAAAACCAAGACGTCGTATGCGCGGAGGAGGCAAACATGGATCGCAAGGACTTCATCAACCAACTGCGCCGCTACCAGAACGGCTCAATCAGCCGGCGGCATTTCCTGGGCGCGACCGGCCTGGGCACGGCAACGGCAGTGCTGGCCGCCAGCATGCCGCACCTGATGACGCGGCGCGCCTACGCCGCCGGTGAGCTGGGCGACCAGGTCAATCTCACCACCTGGCCCGACTACCACGAGATGTCGAACTTCGAGAAGTTCACGTCCGAGACCGGCGTCAAGGTCAACATCACCGTCTTCGGCTCCAACGAAGAGATGTTCGCCAAGCTGAAGGCGGGCGGAACCGGCTGGGATGTGCTGGTGCCGACCAACTACACGATCGAGACCTATGTCGGCGAGGACATGTTCGAGCCGCTCGATGCGGCGATGCTGCCGAACTACGACCCTGCCTCCTACACCGATCCGCGCTTCACCGAGCCCGGGACGGTGGGCGGCAAGCTCTATGCCGTGCACAAGGATTGGGGCACCACCGGCTACGTCATCAATTCCGCCAAGGTGACCGACAAGCCGACCAGCTGGAAGGAGTTCTGGGACCTCACCAACACCAAGTACCAGGGCAGGACGATGGTGCATGACTACCAGCTCACCACCATCGGCAACGCGCTCAAGTACTTCGGCTACTCCTTCAACTCCAACGACGAGAAGGAGCTGGCGGAAGCGGAGAAGCTGCTCATCGACAGCAAGCCCAACCTGTTCGCCATCAACAGCGACTACAAGCCCTCGCTGCTCAACGGCGATGCCTATATGTCGGTGTGCTGGACCGGCGATGCCAAGCAGCTCAAGAAGACGGATCCGGCCTACGAATACATCCTGGGCAAGGAGGGCGGCGAGATCTGGGCCGACTTCTACGCCGTGCCGAAGGGCGCGCCGCACCGCGCCGCCGCCTATGCGCTGATCAACTTCCTGCTCGAGCCGAAGGTCAATGCGGCCGAGGTCGGGTTCCACGGCTATCCGGTCGCCGACAAGCGCGTGATCGAGTTGCTGCCGGCGGAGGTCGCCAGCGATCCGATCATGTATCCGGCAGCCGAGCTGCTGGCGCCGCTGGAGTTCGGCGCCGCGGCGACACTAACCAACCCGGCGCGCGCGGAGATCATGGCGCGGTTCAAGTCGGCGTAGGCTCGGTTGGAAGCGCTCGAGGAAAATCCCTCCCCCGAGCCGGGGAAGGTTAGGTGGGGGCGTTGCTTCCGCTCGACACGGTCTTCGCCGGAGAGAGCAACCCCCACCCCAACCCTCCCCCATCTTGGGGGAGGGGGCTTCATCACATGACTGCTGGCGCGCAGACCATAGCGGCACCTGCGGCCGGCGCACGCAAGCAGTCGGGGCGGTGGCTGACCGCGCTGCTGCTGGCGCCCAGCGCGGTCTGGTTCTTTGTCCTGCTGATCCTGCCGCTGGCGGTCGTGCTCATCTACAGCGTCGGCGTGCGCGCCCCGGCCGGCGGCTATCAGGCGGCGTTCACGTTCGACAACTATCTCAACCTGCCGGCGCGCTGGACCGCGTTTCAGAACACGCTCACGCTCGCGCCGCTCGGCACGCTCATCTGCCTCGTCGCAGGCTATCCGCTGGCCTATTTCCTCGCCGTCAAGTCGAGCTCGCGCTGGCGCCTGATCCTGCTCATCCTGGTGATCGTGCCGTTCTGGACCAGCTTTCTCATCCGCACCTATGCGTGGATCTTCATCCTCGGCGGGCGCGGCATTCCGGCCTTGCTGGAATCGATCGGCATTCCGGACGTGCGTCTCATCAACACGCCGTTCGCGGTGATGTGCGGCATCGTCTATGCCTATCTGCCGCTGATGGTGTTCCCGATCTATGTCAGCCTGGAAAAGCTTGACAAGCGCCTGCTCGAGGCGTCCGAGGACCTGGGTGCCGGGCCGTTCGCATCCTTCCGGCAAATCACGCTGCCGTTGTCGGCGCCGGGCATCATCACCGGCTGCATGCTGGTCTTCATCCTGCTGATGGGCGAGTACCTGATCCCGCAGATGCTGGGCGGCGGCAAGGTGTTCTTCATCGGCAACGCCCTGGTCGATTTGTTCCTGCAGAGCCTGAACTGGCCGTACGGGTCGGCCGTGGCGATGGGCCTCGTCGTCATCATGCTGGTGACCGTCGGCCTCTATCTGCGCGCGACCGCCGCGACCGGCGGGCGCCGCGATGCCTCGCTGATCTGAGGCTGCCATGCTCCGTGCCTACACCATTCTGGCCTATCTCTTCCTCTACGGTCCGATCGCGCTGATCGTGCTGTTCAGCTTCAACTCGGGTCTCAGCGCGGCCGATTTCCAGGGCTTCTCGGTCAAATGGTATGCCAAGGTCGCCGGCAATTCGCTGATGCTGGCGGCGCTCGAGACCAGCCTGGTCGTCGCCTTCACCTCCGCGGCGCTCGCGACCATCATGGGCACCATGGCTGCGCTGGCGCTGCAGCGCGTGAAGGGACCGGTGCGGCTGATCTTCGACGGGCTCACCTACATCGCCATCATGGTGCCCGGGATCGTCATCGGCATCGCCACCCTGATCGCGCTCGTCACGACCTTCGAAGCCGCCAATACGGTGCTGGCGACGATCTGGCCGGGCGATGCGCCGCTGCAGCTGCATATGGGCTATGGCTCCATCATCGCCGCGCACACCTTGTTCTCGATGGCGCTGGTGATCGTGATCGTGCGGGCGCGCATCGCCGGCATGGATCGCAGCCTGATCGAGGCCTCGATGGATCTCTACGCCGATCCCTGGTCGACCTTCCGGCAGGTGACGTTGCCGCAGCTGATGCCCGCGATCCTGGCCGGCTTCCTGCTCTGCTTCACCTTCAGCTTCGACGACTACGTGGTTGCCAATTTCGTCGCCGGGCCGCTCAACACCCTGCCGATCTATGTCTTCTCCTCGATCCGGCGCGGCGTGACGCCGGAGATCAACGCCATCGGTACCGCCATCATGATGTTCTCGCTGGTCATGCTGTTCGGCGCGCAATTGCTGCTGCGGCGCAAGAGCGCGCCCAAGAGAGCCTAGGGAGGAACGGATGATCCTCAAGGATCGCGTCGCCATCGTCACCGCCGCCGGCTCCGGCATCGGGCGTGGCGGCGCGGAGATCATGGGACGCGAAGGGGCCGTCGTCATCGCCACCGACCTGGTTGCCGAGCGCGCCGAGGAGACCGCCCGGCGGATTCGTGATGCCGGCGGCCGGGCCGAAGCGCGTCAGCTCGACGTTACCAAGGATGCCGACATCCAGCGGCTGATCGATTTCGCGGCGACGTCGTTCGGCCGCATCGACATCCTGCACAATCACGCCGGCATCCAGGTCGAGGGCACGCTGGAGCAGGTGCCGGCGAGCGGCCTCGATGCCAGCTACGCCATCAACGTGCGCGCCCACTTCGTCGCGGCCAAGGCGGTGCTGCCGCACATGAAGCGCCAGGGCAAGGGCGTCATCATCAACACCTCGTCCAATTCGGGCGTGTTCTTCGACAAGGGCATGCTGGCCTACATCACCAGCAAGACCGCGGTGATCGCGATGACCCGGCAGATGGCGCTGGATTATGGGCCCGACAACATCCGGGTCAACGCGCTGTGCCCGGGCTGGGTCGATACGCCGTTCAACGAACCCTACATGCGCCAGATGGGCGGGCGCGCTGCGCTCGAGGGGTACGTCAAGGGCAGGATCCCGATGGGCCGCT
>DATFDU010000089.1:0-3783 GCA_035251915.1 Dongiaceae bacterium
TGGCCGCGGGCGATGGCGCTGGCGCAGTCGGTGTCACCGCCGCGACCTGTGGTTCTTGCGTGGGCTTCTCTTCCTTGAGAATGACAGGGCCGGTGAGCGAGGAGGAATCCCACGGCGTCTGGCGCTGATTGGTGGCGGCCAGCACCTTGCCGCGCACCGCGCGGTGCGCTTCCTCGATCGAGATGCCCGGCGTGTTCAGCTCCTCGGCCAGCGCCAGTGCGTACGGGCTGTTATCGGCATCGCCGTCGACCGAGACGTCGCCCGGCGCGGTCGAATAGCCGACGAAGCTGCCGCGCGGCGCATCGACCCGCGCCAGACCGCGCGCCCCGGAACGGAAGGAGCGCGTCAGCGGATTGTTGCGGCAGGCATCGAGGAACGCCAGGTTGACCGCATTCCCGGCGTACTGCATCTGGCTGAGGATGCCGGCGGCCGCCACGGCTTCCAACTCGACATCGCCCTCGGCCGCAACCTCGGCGCCGATCGGCAGCAGATAATTCTCGCCATCCACCTGCACGCCATGGCCGGCGTAATAGAAGAGGCCGATGCCTTGCGGCCCGGATTCGCGCAGCTTCTGGCCGAACTCGCGGACGGCGCGCTTCATCGCCTTCTGGTCGGCATCCAGGACCAGCGCGACCTCGAAGCCGAGGCCCTGCAGCGTCTCGGCCATCAGCTGCGCGTCGTTGCGGGGATTCTTGAGCTTGCCGATCTCCGGCGCATATGCGCCGTTGCCGACAACGAGCGCAACGCGGGTCGCCGCCCAGGCGTCGCCCGGCAGAACCAGACAGAGCGCGATGCTCAACAGCACGAACGCCCGGCCGATCCGACCCATCATGATGATCCTCCCGCCCCCGCGCCGCGCGATCACGTCGAGGCGCGCAAGTCCGGTCCTGCGCCGTCCGCAACGCGTGGCTTATGGCATATGGCTCATGGTTGCGCGGCGGCCACACCCTGTCCAGGGCGATGGCGGCCGTCAAGTGACGGGCGTCATGCCCATCGGATAGCTGACCCCGGTTCCGCCGAGGCCACAGTAACCGTTTGGATTCTTTGCCAGATATTGCTGATGGTAATCCTCGGCATAGTAGAATGGAGGTGCATCCAGAATCTCGGTGGTGATCTCGCCATAGCCCGCCTTGCCGAGTGTCTTCTGGAAGGCTTTCCGCGACTCTTCAGCGGCGCGCCGTTGCTCCGGCGACGTCACATAGATGCCGGAGCGGTATTGGGTGCCGACGTCGTTGCCCTGGCGCATGCCCTGGGTCGGATCATGGCTTTCCCAGAAGGTCTTCAACAGCGCGTCGTAGCTGACCTTCCTGGGGTCGAACACCACCAGCACCACCTCGTTGTGGCCGGTCATGCCGGAGCAGACTTCCTGGTAGGTCGGGTTGGGCGTCGGGCCGCCGACATAGCCGACCGCCGTGGCATAGACCCCCGGCAGCTGCCAGAACTTGCGCTCGGCACCCCAGAAACAGCCAAGCCCGAACATCGCCGTCTCCATCCCCGCCGGGAACGGCGGCTTGATCGAGTTGCCGCTGACCCAGTGGGTCGAGGCGGTCGGGATCGGCGCCGGCCGGCCGGGCAAGGCCTCGGCGGCGGTGGGGATTTTCATCGGCTTCTGCTTGAACGAGAACATGGCTTTTCGCTCTGTGATGGGGTTCGCAGCTTGCCTACCAATTTAGGTCTGGGCCGGAAGATTGCCAGGGGGATGCGCGGTCACTCCTTCGCGATGCAGCGATACCGGAACACGCCCGAGGAGATCTCCCGGTCGAACTGGATGGCACGGTCATAGTGCGAGCAGTGGCTGAGGGCCATCGGCGCCGCCTCCGGCGCGCTGTCGGCTTCGACCGTCACAGTGTCGGAGTCGCCGTCGACGCCGGTCAGGAGATCGACCGGGCTGCCGCACGCGGCCAGCAGCACGAACCACATCAACAGGCGACCAGCGCCTGCGCTCTTCCTTGAATACTTGCTGATTAAGGAAGGACGAGCGCTCGCCGACGGTTCCCGATCAGCTCATCGCCAGCGGCTGCGGCTTGCGCGGCGGCGGGAACTCCTTGTCGAGGTCCATCAGATCTTCGGCCGACAGGATGATGTCCGCCGCCGCCACGTTCTCGCGCACGCGCTCCGGCCGTGCGGACTTCGGGATCGCGACCACATGCTCGTGCCGCAAGACCCAGGCCAGCATGATCTGCGCCGGGGTGGCGCGGTGGCGCTCGGCGATGCGCTTCAGGGTCGGCTTGTGCGGGATGTCGCCGTGCGCCAGCGGGCAATAGGCCATGATCGCGATCTTGCGCTCCAGGCACCAGGGCAGCAGGTCGAAATCGATGCCGCGCACGTCGATGCTGTATTGCACCTGGTTGGCCAGCGTCTTGTCGGCGCGGCTGACCGCCAGCCATTCCTGCAAGTCCTTGGGGTCGACGTTGGAGACGCCGAAGCCCAGGATCTTGCCGGACTGCATCAGGTCGTCGAACCCCGCCATGGTCTCCGCGAAGGGCACCGCGCCACGCCAGTGCAGCAGGTAGAGGTCGATGCGGTCGGTCTTCAGCCGCTTGAGCGAAGCCTCGCACGCCTTCACCACGCCGGCGCGGCTGGCGTTCTGCGGCAGCACCTTGCTGACCAGGTAGACGCTGTCGCGCCGGCCCTTGACCGCCGCCGCCGTTATTTCCTCGGCGCGGCCGGAGGCATACATCTCCGCCGTGTCGATCAGCGTGGCGCCGAGATCGAGCCCGGTCTGCAGCGCCCGCACCTCCTGCGCGCGCTGGCGCACGTCCTCGCCCATCATCCAGGTGCCGAGCCCCAGCGCCGGCACGCGCGTCCCGTTCCGCAATGCGACCTGCCGCATGCTTCCTTGTTCCTCCTCAAAGCTCCCTTCCCCCTTTGCGGGGGAAGGATGCGCAGCCTTAGCGAGGCGCAGCCGAGCTTAGGCGAAGCTGGATGAGGGGTAGCGCAGCGATAGCTGCACGCGCTCGTTAGAGCGCCGAGGCTGCAAGAGCGCTCACGCGCTGCGCGCCTCCCGTCCGCGTATGCGGACATTCGTCCGCAGGCGGCGCGGCCCCCTCACCCAGCTCCGCCCTCGGGCTCTTCCGACCCGAGGGTCACTTCGTTCGCTAAGCCTTCGCATCCCTCTCCCGCGAGCGAGGGGAGAGGGGGCGTTTCAATGATGACTCGTACGAGACACCCGCGCCCAACTTAACCCTGTGCCGTCCGCTGGCAAGCCGATATAGTTCCGCTCATGGCAACCTTCTTCTTCATCCTGACCGGACTCTTCGCGCTGCTGACGCTCGGCTCGCTGATGGTCGGCGTCGTCTCCATGGGCAAGGCCGGCGAGTTCAATCGCAAATACTCGAACAAGCTGATGCGCCTGCGTGTGTTCTTCCAGCTGGCAACGGTCGCCTGCCTGATCATTGCGGTCTACGCCTACAAGGCTGGCTAGATCCCGTGGTCAAGCTCACGCGCATCTACACCAAGGGCGGCGACAAGGGCACGACCTCGCTCGGCACCGGCAAACGGGTGCCCAAGCACGACCTCAGGGTCGAAGCCTACGGCACGGTCGACGAGGCGAATGCCGCCATCGGTATCGCACGCCTGCACACCAGCGGCGATGCCGATGCGGCGTTGGCGCGCATCCAGAACGATCTGTTCGATCTCGGCGCCGACCTGTGCGCGCCGGAAGGCGAAGGGAGCAAAGAACGCCTGCGTATCACCGACGCGCAGGTCGAGCGCCTGGAGCAGGAGATCGACGCCATGAACGAGGAGCTGGCGCCGCTCAACTCCTTCGTCCTGCCGGGCGGC
>DATFDU010000090.1:0-14109 GCA_035251915.1 Dongiaceae bacterium
GCAAGCGGTGCTGAGCGACGTCGACATGACGAATGACGCCTTCCCGTTCATGGGCGTGCGGGAGGGGCGCTTCGACGGCGCGCAGTGCCGCGTTGCGCGCATCAGCTTCTCGGGCGAGCTGGCCTACGAGGTCTATGTGCCCGCCGACTATGGCGCGGCCTTGTGGCGCTCGCTGCTGGACGGCGCCAAGGCGCGCGGTGGTGGCGCCTATGGCCTGGAAGCGCTGGGCGCGTTGCGGGTCGAGAAGGGCCATGTCGGCGGGCCGGAACTCGACGGCCGCGCGACCTTGGACGATCTCGGCCTCGGCAAGATGGCATCGACGCGCAAGCCTTTCGTGGGCAGCGTGCTGCGCCAGCGCTCCTATCTTCAGAGCAAGGATCGTCCGCAGCTCGTCGGCCTGATCCCCTCGACGCGCGGCGAGACCTTCAAAGGTGGATCGATCCTGTGCGAAGCAGGCAACGACAGCGGCCATGGGCTTGGCTGGGTCACGTCGGTGACGGAAAGCCCGTCGCTCGGCCATTGGATCGGCCTGGGCTTGCTGCGCGGCGGTCTCGCGGCATGGCAGGGGCGGGAGCTGATCGCCGCCGATCCGATCCGTGGCCGCAGCACGCGCATTAAGGTGGTGGCGCCGCATTTCCTCGATCCGGAGGGGGCACGGCTCCATGCCTGAACGCGTGTCTCCATTGGCAGAGAACGCTTCGGCGCCGGGTCTCTCGCTGCGCTCCTGCGGCCGGGTGCTGCAGTATCACGCCTGGCCGGACACCTATGCCGAAATGGCTGGCATGGTCGCGCGCCATTGCGCCGTGGCGGCCGGTCCCGCTCCGGGCAAGGTCGCGCGCGGTGCTGCTGGCTCGCTGCTACGGATCCATCCGCAGCGCCTTTGGTTGCTGTCCGAGCGCTCCGAAAGCGTTGACGTGACGCTGGAGCCGCACGTCGGCGTATCCCTGGACTTGTCCCATGCGCGCTCGATCATCAGAGTGGCGGAGGCGGTTGCCGAGCCGCTGCTCAGCCGCTTCATCGCGATCGATCTGCGTCCGCATCGCTTCGCGGTCGACGACGTGGCGACCACCCCGTTGCATCGCGTGAGCGTTGTCCTGTGGCGCCAGCCGAATGGCATCGACATCCTGGTGCCGCGCAGCTTTGCGCGCTCGACCTGGGATTTGCTGGCGGAGGTCGCGGAACGCCTCGGCTAGTGCTCGATCACGTGCAGCTGGTCGAGCGGGGCGGGGCTGTCGTCTTTCACCGCCTTGGTCACGACGTAGGTGTAGTAGCGCTTGAGCCCGATGCCACTCTCCAGCATGCGGTCGACCAGCCGCTGATAGGCATCGACGTCCTTCACCATCACCTGGATCAGGTAGTCGATGCCGCCGCCGACCGCCCAGCAGCCCGTCACTTCCGGGATCTGCTTCATCTCGGTCTCGAAGCGCGCGAAGTCGGCGGCACGGTGGCTTTCCAGCTCCGCTTCCATGAACACCATGGTAAGGCCGAAGCGCTTCAGCGCGATCTTGGCGCGATAGCCCTCGATCAGCCCGAGCTTCTCCAAGCGCTTGAGGCGGCTCCAGCATGGCGTGGGGGAGAGATTGACGCGCTCCGCCAGCTCGGTCTTGGTGATGCGACCTTCCGTCTGCAGGATCGTGAGGATCCTGATGTCACGCTCGTCCAGCTTCGGGTCGCCGTTCTTCATCAATCGATCACGATCAGCCTGCGCGCCACATCGCACAAGCGCTCGCCGCCCTTGTCGGTCACGATGAAGGATTCCGAGATCGCGACGCCCCAATCCTGCAGCCACAGGCCGGCCTGGATGTGGAAGCACATGCCGGCCTGCAGTTCCGTCGTATCGCCCGGTCGCAGCGAGACCGTGCGCTCGCCCCAGTCGGGCGGGAAGGAGAGGCCGACCGAATAGCCGACGCGGCTTTCTTTCTTCAGCCCGTTCCGACGCAGGACCGCCTGCCAGGCCGCTTCGACCTGCTCGGCGGTGGAACCGGGCGTCGCCATGGCAAGGCCGGCATCGACGCCTTCGACCGCGACTTTCGCGACGTCCTGGATGCCCGCCGGTGGCTTGCCGAGATGCACGGTGCGGGTGAGCGGCGCGTGATAGCCGCGGCGGGAACCGGCGATCTCCAGCATCACCAGGCCATTGCCGGGCAGCGGCGCATCCGACCAGGTCAGATGCGGCGTGCTGGTGCCTTCGCCTACCGGCATCAGCGGGCAGATCGCGGCATAGTCGCCGCCGAAGCCGTTCGCGCCCATGGTCTGCGCGTGATAGATGTCCGCGATCACGTGATTCTGCGGCACGCCCGGCTTCATCCTGGCGATCGCGGCGTCCATCGCGCCGGTGCAGATGCGCCCGGCTTCGCGCATCAGAGTCAGTTCCCTGGGCGACTTGACCAGCCGCGCCCAGTTCACCAGGTCGCCGTTGTTGGAGAACCTGGCGTTGGGCAGGCCCTTGACCAGATGGGCATGGCAGCGCGCGGTGTAATAATGCGCGTCCATCTCGACGCCGATGCGCGCCTTGTCCCAGCCGCGCGACTGGATGAGCTGCGCCAGCTCGTCATAGGGGTGCTCTACCTTGTGCTGCACCAGGCGCTCGGAGAACGGCACGATGTTGCGGTCGGGCAAGTCGGTGGTGACATGCGCGCATTTGGCATCCTGGGCGCGGCCGAACCAGATCGGCCATTCCTCCTCGACATGCACCAGCACGCACTGCGGCACATAGAACGACCAGCCGCTGAAGCCGGTCAGCCAGCACATGTTGGCGGGGTCCTGGCAGAGAATCAGGTCGAAGCCAGCCGCCTGCATGCGCTTCTTGGTATCGGCGACACGCCTGGCGTACTCGGCCTTGTCGAAGGGCTTGTCGTAGGTGGCCATGCGTCATCCTCCTTCAGGCCTGAATGATGGTGCCGCTGCCGGCTTTGCGCGCGGCAGCCAAGGCGTAGGTCGCGATCGCGGTGTCCTGCGCGCCGGTGCCGGTCAGGTCGCAGATCGTGACATCTTGTTCCGACCTGCGCCCCGGCTTGGTTCCTGCGATGACCTGGCCCAGCTCCGGCGGATCGATGCCGACGAGATGGCCGGCCTCGTGTACGGATCGCAGCTCGCCGACCTTGGCGCTTTGCGAGACGCGGTCGCAGACGAACAGGTCGGCGGCGGCGATGGCGACCGGCTCGATCTCGTTCTTGCCGGTCTGGTCGGAGCCCATGGCCGTGATGTGCAGGCCCGGATGCAGCCAAGCCGCCTTGAGAACAGGCTCGCGCGCCGGGGTGGTCGTCACGACCAGCTGGCTGTCACGCACCAGGGCGGCGGGATCGTCGGTCGCGGCTGCCTCGACGCCGATCGCCTTGGCAATGTCGGCTGCACAAGCCTTCGCCTTGGCTGCGTCTCGCCCCCAGACCAGCACCTTGGAGAATGGTCGCACCAGGTGCGCGGCCTCAATCTGCAGGCGCGCCTGCACGCCGGTGCCGAGCACGCCGGCCACATGTACCTCGTGCGGCGCCAGATGGCGCGCGGCCACCGCGCCGGCCGCAGCCGTGCGCACGTCGGTCAGGTAGCCGTTGTCGAGCAGCAGCGCATCGACCAGCCCGGTCTTGGCGGAGAACAGGATCATCAAGCCGTTGAGGCTGGGCAGGCCGATCTTCGGATTGTCGAAGAAGCCGGGGCTGACCTTGATTGCGAAGCCATCGAAGCCGGGAATGTACGCGGTCTTCACGTCGACTTCGCCATGCGCGTCGGGAATGTCCATGGAGAGGATCGGTGGCATGATGACCTTGCCGCTCGCCAGGGCGCGGAAGGCCTGCTCCACGACATCCACCGCGGCCTGGTCGAGGTGCACGCATGCGCGCAGGTCCCGTTCGGTCAGCACGAAGATATCGCGCATTGCTTATCCCCTGATCACTTGGTCGCCGAGCGTCACCGGCCGACCGCCGGCGACGGCAAGAAACTGGTCCGGATCGACATTGCAGCCGCTGATGATCATGGCGGTGGGACCATCAAGCTTCAGCTTACCCGCGATCAGCGCAGCCGGTCCGACCGAAGCTGCACCTTCCGTCACCAGCTTCTGGTCGCCGAACAGAGCCTGCATGCCGCGATAGATTTCCTGCTCGCTGACCAGGATGGTCTCATCCACCAGCGCGCGGCAGATCGGAAAAGTCCACCGGTTGCCGAGCCCGATGCCGCCGCCGAGCGAGTCCGCGAGAGAAGGAACCTCTGTCACCTCGACCGGCCGTCCGGCCGCGAGGCTTTCGTGCATGGCGGCGCCGTTCTGCATCGAGACGCCGATGATCCGGATACTCGGCTTCAAAGCCTTGGCTGCGATCGCGATGCCGCTGATGAGGCCGCCACCAGACAACGGCACGACGATGGCGGCGAGATCGGGCCGATCCTCCAGCAGTTCCAGCGCGATAGTGCCTTGCCCCGCGATCACATGCGGATGGTCGAACGGGGGGATATCAGTCAGGCCCTCGCTCAGGGCCAGGCGGTCGATCTCGCCCTGCGCCGCGTCCTGGCTGTTGCCGATCCGCCGGACCTCGGCGCCCAGCAGCTGGATCGCGCGCACCTTGGCGTCCGGCACCAGGGCCGAGAGGCAGATGGTGGCGCGGATTCCGGCGCGCGCCGCCGCATAGGCGATGGCGCGGCCGTGATTGCCGGTGGAGCAGCAGCCGATTCCGCGCCGCCGCTGTTCATCGGTGAGGCGGCTGACCGCGTTCGCGGCGCCGCGCAGCTTGAAGGCGCCGATCGGCTGCAGGGTCTCGAGCTTCAGCAGGATTTCGTGGCCGGCCAAGACCGATAAGGCCGGCGCCGCAATGGCGGGCGTGCGCACGGCAAGTCCGGCGATCGCGCCCCGGGCGGCGCGAATATCGGCGAGGGTTGGCGCGGATTCAGGCAAAGTCATGGGTCAATGTATACATCGTGGGCAGGCGCTGCAGGGCTATGGGAAGAAAATTCCGCTGATGGCGCTCAGATTAGCCTGGAACTTGCGCGCTGAAAAGATAAGATGTATACAACTATCTCAGAAAGGGTTTTCCAGGCGGGGGCGCTGGTCTGACCCGCCTGGATCTGGAACAGCAAGAACACGCGACCAGGCAACAGAGGAGGAAAGCATGAATCACGAGTTGAGGGTCACCCGGCGCGGCCTGCTGCGGTCTGCCATCGTCCTGGGCGCGGCGACGGCGGTGATCGCCGGTGGAACCCGGATCGCATTCGCGGAAACCACGCTGGAGCGCGCGAAGGCGCAAGGCTTCATCCGCGTCGGCTTTGCCAACGAAGCGCCGTTCGGCTACGCGACGCCGGACGGCAAGCTGACCGGCGAAGCGCCGGAAGTCGCCAAGGCGGTGCTGGCGAAGATGGGCATTCCCCAGGTCGACGGCGTGCTGACGGAGTTCGGCTCGCTGATCCCGGGGCTGAAGGCCGGCCGCTTCGACGTCATCGCCGCGGGCATGTTCATCAATCCCAAGCGCTGCGCCGAGATCGCCTTCTCCGAGCCGTCCTACGGCATCGGTCAGGCCATGCTGGTGACTAAGGGCAATCCCAAGGGCGTGAAGGATTTCTCCACCTTCGCCAGCAACAAGGACCTGAAGCTCGCGGTCATGTCGGGCGCGGTTGAAGTCGGCTACGCCAAGGATGCCGGCGTTCCGCAGGGCCAACTGGTCGTCCTGCCCGATCAATCGAGCCTGCTGGCCGCCGTGCAGTCCGGCCGTGCCGATGGCGCGGCGCTGACCGCGCTGTCAATCGCCGATATGGCGAAGAAGGGAGAAGGCGTCGAATCCACGACACCGTTCGGCGAAGTGGCCGGCAAGTCGGTGAAGGGCCATGGCGGCTTCGGTTTCCGCAAGGAAGACAAGGACCTGCTCGACGCCTTCAACGCCGAGCTGAAGAAGTTCCTCGGGTCGCCGGAGCATATCGCGCTGGTGACGCCGCTTGGCTTCGGCAAGGACTACCTGCCGAACAAGACGACGGAACAGCTCTGCAAGGGTGAGTAGCCTGAAACGGGGCGGGCCTCTGGTCCGCCCCGCGTCGTTTCGAGGCTGACCTTCATCCCATAGGCCGAGGATCGCCATGGGCATATTCTCGCTCAGCGCAATGCTGGTGACGGCATTGATCGCGATCGCCATCATGTCGCTGTTTGGCGACAACGCCCTCTTCATGTCCGGCCTCTTGCAGGGTGCGTGGCTGACCCTGCAGATCACTGTCCTCGGGTGCCTCCTGGCGGTGATCATGGCGACCCTTGCGGCCTTGTTACGCCTCTATGGCGCGGCGCCGCTGCGCTGGCTGGCCGTCACCTATGTCGAGTTCTTCCGCGGCACGTCCGCCCTGGTGCAGCTCTTCTGGCTGTTCTTCGTGCTGCCGCTGTTCGGCATTTCGATGGATCCATTCATGGTGGGCGTGCTCGGCCTCGGGCTCAATGTCGGCGCCTATGGCGCCGAGGTGGTGCGCGGGGCGATCCAGGGCGTCCAGCGCGGCCAGTGGGAGGCGACGACGGCGCTCAATATGACGCGCTGGCAGGCCCTGAAACGCATCATCCTGCCGCAGGCCTTTGTGGCCATGATACCGCCCTGGGGCAATCTGTTCATCGAGCTGCTGAAGTCGACGGCGCTGGTGTCGCTGATCACGATGAGCGATCTGACCTTCAGGGCCAAGACTATCAACGACACGACGATGCAGACCATCCCGATCTACACTCTGGCGTTGCTGATCTATCTGGTGATGTCGCTTAGCATCACCATCGGCATGCGCTGGCTGGAGCGGGCATCTTTGCGCGGCATGGTGCGCGGGCGGGGGCGGTAATGGGCGCTGACATCTGGAACTGGGGCTATACGCTGGAAATCCTGCCGGTCCTGGCGCAGGCCGCGATCGTCACGATCGAGGCCACGCTGATCAGCTTTGCCATTGCCGCGGTATTGGGCCTGATATTGGCGGTGTTGCGGATGAGTGGGCCGGTCGTCGGCTGGCTCGCCTCGGCGTTCGTCGAGCTGGTGCGGTCGACGCCGCTGCTGATCCAGATATTCTTCATCTTCTTCGTGTTGCCGCGCTTCGGCATCACACTCGACGCCTTCACCGCCGGCGTCATCGCGCTCAGCCTGCATTACGGCTGCTATTGCTCGGAGGTATACCGCGCCGGCCTGGAAGCGGTGCCGCGCGGCCAGTGGGAAGCCTGCACGGCGCTCAATTTGAGTTCCTGGAACACGTTCAAGAACATCATCCTGCCCCAGGCGATTCCGCCGATCGTGCCGGCCCTGGGAAACTATCTGGTTGCCCTGTTCAAGGAGACACCGCTGCTCTCGGCCATCGCGGTGGCGGAGCTGGTTCAGACGGCCAAGAACCTGGGATCGGAGACCTTCCGCTACAACGAGCCGATGACCATTGTCGGCCTGATTTTCCTTGTCATGAGCCTGCTGTCCGCGGCCGGCATCCGCTGGCTGGAGCAGCGGCTCAATCGAAGGAGCGTGCGATGAACGGGACCACCGAGCAACCGATGGTGCGGTTCGAAGGCGTGACCAAGCGCTATGGCGCGCTGACCGTGCTCGACGACCTCAATCTGGAGATCAAGCGCGGCGAGAAGGTGGCGATCATCGGTCCCTCCGGCTCCGGCAAGACCACGGTCCTGCGCATGCTGATGACGCTGGAGCGCATCGACGGCGGCGTCATCTGGGTCGACGGCGAGCCGATGACCCACATGCCGAAGAACGGCAGCATGGTGCCGGCGGAGGCCAAGCATCTGCGCCGGGTGCGGTCCAAGATCGGCATGGTGTTCCAGCACTTCAACCTGTTCCCGCACATGACGGCGCTCGGCAACTGCATCGAGGCGCCGATGACCGTGCTCGGCCTGTCGCGCCGGGAAGCGGAGGAACGGGCGGCCGATCTCTTGAACCTGGTCGGGCTGGGCGAGAAGAAGGGGCACTATCCCGCCCAGCTCTCCGGCGGCCAGCAGCAGCGCGTCGCCATCGCCCGGGCGCTCGCCATGCGGCCCAAGGTCATGCTGTTCGACGAGGTGACCTCCGCCCTCGACCCCGAGCTGTGCGGCGAAGTGCTCCAAGTCATCCGCAAGCTGGGCAGCGAACACGACTTGACCATGCTGATGGTCACGCATCAGATGGGTTTCGCCAAGGAATTCGCCGACCGAGTCTGCTTCTTCTACCAGGGCAAGATCTGCGAACAGGGCGTGCCGAAAGAGCTGTTCGTCGCCCCGAAGAACGAGCGGACCCAGCAGTTCCTGCGTGCCGTCCTGGAGGCGGTATGACGACCTATGACGAGAATCTGGAGCGCCCGCTCAGCATGTCGCGGGAGCGGTTCGAACGGATCTACAAGTCGATCCGCGACCGCATCTGCCTGCTCGAATACCAGCCCGGCGAGCGCCTGGGCGAGGAGGAGCTGGCGCGCGAGTTCCACGTCTCGCGTACGCCGATCCGCCGCGTGCTCTCCAAATTAGAGAGTGAGGGCCTGCTTGAAAGCCGCCATGGCGTCGGCACGTTCGTCACCGATGTCGACATCGATTCCTTGGCCCAGGTTTTCCAGCTGCGCATGGAGCTGGCCGAATTGCTCGGCAAGCTCGATCCGATTCCGCGCAGCGAGGATGATCTCGCCCGGGTGCGCGCGCTGCTGGCGCGCTGCGACAAGCTGCTGAAGAAGCCGGATCCGAAGGCCTACGCGCGGCTCAACATGGACTTCTTCCAGGAGCTAGGCGCGATGGTCGGCAATGCGCCGCTGCGCGAGATCTCGGAGCGCCTCTATTACCTGACGACGCGCATCTGGCTGAAGTCGGTGCCGCACCTCAACCTGCCGGACGAGATCACTGTGTTCCGGCGCGAGATGGCCGACATCCTGCAAGCGATGGAGGTGGGCGACCTGGAAGCGGTGGGCCACATCCGCCGCAGCCACATCTCCATGAGCGTGAAGCGCATGAAGCGCTATCCGGACGGCAAGAAGTAAGATCAGCACGGGAGCAGAGCGGATGGAGAAGCGGGCCAACCCCATCTCCGCAACGGTGGATTTCGATCGCGACGGCGTGCAGCACGGCTTCCTGCGGCTGCCGTACAGCCGCGACGATTCGGCCTGGGGCGCCGTGATGATCCCGGTCACCGTTGCGAAGAACGGCAAGGGTCCGACCGCATTGCTGACCGGCGCCAATCACGGCGAGGAGTACGAGGGTCCGGTCGCGCTGATGAATCTGGCGTCGTCCATCGATGCTTCGCAGCTGTCGGGGTGCGTCATCATCGTGCCGGCGATGAACTATCCGGCCTTCCGCGCCGCCACCCGCACTTCGCCGATCGACAAGGGCAATCTCAACCGGCTGTTTCCCGGGCGGCCGGACGGCACCGTGACGGAAAAGATCGCCGACTATTTCCAGCGCACGCTGCTGCCGCTGGCGGATGTGGTGCTGGACATCCATTCCGGCGGCAAGACGCTGGAGTTCCTGCCATACTGCTCCGCGCACCGGCTGCCGGACAAGAAGCAGGAGGCGGCGTGCGTCGCCGCCATGCATGCGTTCAACGCGCCCTATTCCATGATGATGCTGGAGATCGATGCCGTCGGCATGTACGACACCGCCGCGGAAGAGATGGGCAAGACCTTCGTGACCACCGAGCTCGGCGGCGGGGGCACCACGCGCGCCAGCACCGTGGCAATCGCCAAGCGCGGCGTGCGCAACCTGCTGATCCACGCCGGCATCCTCAAGGGCAGGTTGGAGCAGGGGCCGACGCAGATGCTCGACATGCCCGACAACGACTGCTTCACCTTCAGCGAGCAGGACGGATTGATCGAGCCCTGCATCGACCTGGGCCAGATGGTGCGCAAGGGCGATGTAGTGGCGCAGGTCTGGCCGGCGGATCGGACCGGCGTCCCGCCGATACAGTATCGCGCGGGCATGGACGGGCTGTTGACGGCCCGCCATTTCCCCGGCCTGGTTAAGTCCGGTGACTGCATCGCCGTCACGGCACAGGTCGTTCGCTAGGTAGATCTCCTCAGGACCGCGACAAGCCGGCTTTTATGCGAGGCTATGCTTCTCGCTAGCGCGCTGCCGGCAGGATGAGGTGACGCAGATACTCGACCCATGACCGGCTCATGGGATACCGGGCCGCCCAGCCGCCGATCGCCTCATGGCGGCGGAACCGCGCATTGCCGAGCCGCCGTGCGCGCTTGCGCAGGGCCTTCCGGATCGCCGGATCGCGCAGCAGCAGCGGCGCGTCGCGCATCAGCAACAGCGCAATCTCCGCCGTATGGGCGAGCCATCTTCGATCCTCTTGCCTATCGGTCATCTGCTTCCAGGCGTGGTGTGCGGAGGTCGCGTGAAAGGTCTTGCGGTAGAGCGCCTGGGGCACGCGGACGATCTCGCCCGCGATCGCCATGCGCACCATCCACAGCGTGTCGGCGGCGAAGCCCCCGATGGCGTTCGGAACCTCGCGGCGACGGAAACGGCCGAAACGCAGCACCCCACGATAGCTTACGCCCGCGAAACCGTCTTTGATGCACTTCGCCACACGCGCAACCCTGTCGCCCCTGAGCTCCAGTTGCGAAATGATGTTGCCGGCCGGAACGCGTTCGATATCGCTGCACGCCACCGCGCTCGCTTCGTTCGCCAGAAGCGCTTCCATGCAGCTCGACACATAGGAAGGCAACAGGACATCATCGTGCGGCAGAATCATGCCGAACTCCGATGCCATGCGGCGCAGCACCGCGTTCGAGTTGCCGATCCAGCCGAGTCGTCGTGGCTGGATGACGAGGTCAAAGCCGTGCTCTGCGGCGAGCCGCCGTGCGAAATCTGCAGTGCCGTCGGTGGACTGATCCACGCTGACGATCAGCCTGACATGCGGATAATCCTGCGCACAGGCCGACCGCACGGCAGCTTCGAGGAAGCCGGTCGCGTTGTACGCGGGAATGCCTATGCTGACGACGAGCGCTGATCCTGTATCCATCTTGCCGCCTCGCTGGCCCACCAGGGCGCGGTCGTGAGTTTGCCCGGATTGATCGTGGCGATTCTGCCATGCGTGTCGAGTCCGATCGCCGTCCGCCGGTGCAGGTGGCTCTCGGGGTCATAGATGTCTGTGTTGCCCGCGGCCAGGATCGGCCCTGCGCGCACGCGTTCGTACTTCGCATCGAGCTCGAAGCCGCGGGTCAACTCGGTCAGCCGACGCCGTGTCAGCTCGTACGCCGCGGCGAAATCGAAGCCCGCCGCCAAGCGGTCGAACCAGCGCGATCCGGCGGAAAGGTCGGTTGTGAAACCCATGAGGCAGGCCGGATACCAGGAAACATAGCAGCGGTCTCCACCGAGCGGCACGATATCGCCAAAGGGGCCGAAGCAGATGGTGACCGGGAGAGCCAGCCCTGGCGATCTGAACCGCGCGATGAAGCCGGCCTTGCCACGCAGGCAGAAGCCCGCACCGCCGCCGCTGAGCCGTGCCAAGCCGTCCCAGGCGCAGTTGAGGAGCCTATCGAATTGTCCGAGCCGGCGACCGCCCATATCCAGTACCGTCCCGTCCTGGTCGAGGTTCGCAACATCGGCATTCGTCACAACATCGATGTCCGCTTGGCGCGCGAGGCGCGCGAGGATTGCTTCGCCGAGCACGGTCGGCTCTATCGTCGTCTCTGGCACTTCCCAGGCGTCGGTGATCTGGTGCGAAAAGAGTGCCCTCAGTTCAGGCAGGGGGACACGCCGGATCGCCGCTGCGAGGCCACTCATCCCAGCCGTGGAGTCGAGGTGCGCTTCGGTCGCCTCCGCCCCGAGCGCGGACGAGGCGTGACGCGCATAGATGACGCGCCGCGCGACGACGATCCCCGCGGGCAGGGGCCCCAGGATCGCCGCCAGCGTATCCTCGAACCGACCCCCCAACTTGGCCAGCCGCGCTTGCGTCTCGCCGGATCTGTCCAGCCCGTAGGTGAAGCCCAGGTGGATCTTGCCCTCATTGTTCGCGGAAGCGCCTTGCCAGAGCTTGGGCTTGCGCTCGAACAGAGTGACGCGCCAACCCGCTGCGGAGCAAGCCAGCGCACACAAGGTCCCCTGGATTCCGCCACCGATCACGGCGACGGTGCCACTCATGTGTTATCCCCCGACGACGTCAATATCCCCTCGGCAATGTATCCGGATCGGTCGACGCTTGACCAGCGCGCGGACCAGTCGGTCTTGTGCCCCGCAGCCTCACGGCACAGGATGCGCGAATGCCTTGGACGCTGATCGATTCCGCAACCGAGCGTGACGCCGTGCTCGACCTCTATGGCAAGGACGGCAGGTTCATGATCCGGGCCAACGGGCTCGAACTCATGAACGGGTTCTCGCACGAGTCCGAGACCGCAATTGGCGTCTTTGCCGCTGGTCTCGCGCCCGCGGATGGGGCCCGCTTCCTGATCGGCGGTCTGGGTCTAGGCTACACGGTGGCGGCTCTCCTTGAGGCGCTGGAGGACCGCGGTACCGTTACGGTCGCGGAGTTGTCCTCCGCCGTCATCGCCTGGTTTCGACGGTACGTAAGAGCGTCGGTGCTGCCCGATGAGCCAGCGAACCTGACGATCGTCAACGCTGACGTCGCCGCACTCCTGGCCGAGCCGGGGCGCTACGACATGATCATCCTGGATGTCGACAATGGCCCGAAACCTCTTGTTACTAAAACAAATGCTGGACTCTACACGATGGGTGGCATGCGCGCCCTCTTTGGCTCTTTATCCGACCATGGCGTTGCTCTCCTGTGGTCTGGCTTTGAGTCCGCGGACTTCGCCGCGCGCGCGCGAGACGTTGGGTTCGCGGTGAGGTGTGAACCGTTCCGACGTGAACGGGGCGATCTCGATCACTATATCTATGTGCTCGCGAAGAATGGCGCTTCCGCAGAAGCCCGAGGGATACCAAATATTAACCATGTTGTAGTGTGATTGAAGCAGGCGGTTATTTCTGGCGGAGAAGGCCCGCATTGGTCGGGCGAGTCGGGCACAAATATGACTCCGAATTGCCCGCCACCGATCACTCGAGGCCGAGTGATACTTTCAGCCTATTGAATCGATTGGTGAAATTTGCATCAGATTCAGGAATTGACACATATCGCTCGAGTGGTAACCGGTCCCGATATGCTCTCTGATTCCGCAGCAACTCTCGACAAGCCGACGGTGCGCCGGTCGCTTGAGCGGCACCTGCTGCAGGTGACTGGCATCGAGCCGGAAGCGGCCGAGCCGCAGCATTGGCTCTACGCCACCGCCGCCTTCACCCGTTCGCTGGTACTGGAGCGCTGGGCGATCGCGCGCCGCAACAAGGAGAAGCAGGGGCTGAAGGAAGCCTGCTACTTCTCCATGGAATTCCTCATCGGCCGGCTGCTGATGGACACGTTGCGGAGCCTCGGCATCCACCAGGTCTTCAGCGAGTCATTGGCGGACGTCGGCTGCGACATCGAAGCCGTGGCGGAGCAGGAGCCGGATGCCGGCCTCGGCAACGGCGGCCTGGGTCGCCTGGCGGCCTGCCTGCTCGACAGCACTGCGGCCGTCGGCGTGCCGGCCTATGGCTACGGCATCCGCTACGAGTTCGGCATGTTCGCCCAGCGCATCGAAGGCGGCTGGCAGAACGAGGAGCCGGATCATTGGCTGCGTCTGGGCGGGCCGTGGGAGTTTCCGCGCCCGGATCTGACCTATCCCGTGAGATTCTACGGCCGCATCGTCGACAACCGCTGGGTCGAGACGGCCGACGTGCTGGCGACGGCGTTCGACGTACCCGTTCCGGGCTATCGCAGCGACACCGTCAACACGCTCCGCCTGTGGTCCGCCCGTGCGCCGCGCGAGCTGGACCTGCGGCGCTTCAACGAAGGCGATCACCTGGGGGCGGTGGGCGACAAGGCGCATTGGGAAAGCCTGACCCGCGTGCTCTATCCGCACGACGGCACCGAGGCGGGCCGCGAGCTCCGCTTCCGGCAGCAATATTTCTTCGTCAGCGCCTCGCTGCAGGACATCCTGCAGCGGCTGAAGCGCCAGAAGCGGCCCGTCACGGACCTGCCGACGTTCGTGGCGATCCAGATCAACGACACCCATCCGGCCATCTGCATCGCCGAGTTGATGCGGCTGCTGATGGACGAGCACGGCATGGGCTGGCAGGAGGCCTGGAGCCTGACCCAGCGCACCATCTCCTACACCAACCATACGCTGATGCCGGAGGCG
>DATFDU010000091.1:0-3273 GCA_035251915.1 Dongiaceae bacterium
CGCCGGTTCGGGCCAATGGTTGCGGAACGCTTGCTTGGCGCGGCCCGGCATATGGAAGGCGTCGTGAGGCGCGAGCCGGATCCACTGAAATCCCTCGACCGTCTGCGCGAGACCTTCGGCATTGCCGGAAATCATGAAGCAGGTCTCCGGATCCGGATGGCTGTGCATCGGAATGACCGTGGCAGGCGGAATAGTCTCGCGGATGATGCACGGCATGCCTGGCTCCTCTTCGGGCAGCATCAGAAACTGCATAGTCGTGCCAAACACATCGACGCATGCGGATTCAACCTTGATGGGTCGCGCGACGCGCTGGTCCGATTCATGCGTCAAATCGCGACGCTCAGTCTCGATTGGCTCTCCAAGCACGCGGGCCCAGCCGCCGACCACCGGAGGAAGCATCATGTCGCTTCAGCGGACACGGGTGCCCGCGGAACTGTCCCAACGGAGCGCCTTGTCGGACTTCGGCAGCGGCGCATCGTTTGGCCCGACGGTTGCTCCGACCGGCGTTTCGGGCGGGCAGATTGCGACGTAACGCGCCAAGCCACCCGTGCCGCCCTTGAATTTCGGGTAGCCGATCGTCACCAGGCACCCGGTCGCCGGCACGCCGTCGAGGTTGGCGACGCCTTCCGCCTGCGCATAGCCGTTGTGCATGAGCCAGGCCTCGCCCTCAAGTGTCGGGGTCGTGTCGGTGTCGAGCGGTTCGTGGCCATGGAAGAGTATGCGCCGCTGCTGGTGCAGGAACATCAGCGCGTCGAGCGACACGCCGGGAAACGGCTTGCGCGTGGCCAGCTCAGGATTCGGCCAGTCCTTGGACCAGTCGGAGCGGACGAACACGACCGAGCCTTCCGGGATGCGGCCGTGCTCCCGCTCGAAGGCTTCGATGTCCGCGACCTGCAGGTGATGCCCCGGATCTGCGGCGACCTGCTGGACGATCGAGATCACCACCAGCGGACGCACGGCATAGGTCGGTGGCAGCTCGTCGATCGCGGGATACTCCGGCGCCCAATGCGCAGGCGGGTCGAGCTGCGTGCCGAGCTGGTCGGTGGCGAGGCGGTAAGCGGTCGCTTCCACGCCGTGCCTGGCGTAGCTGTAAGGCTCGCCCTTGCTGGCGAATCCCTCGATGTCCGTTCCGGCCCTGGCCGGCTCGAACTGCGATATACCGAAGCCGTGCCAGACCGGGATCGACGGCGCGAGCACGTGGGTGAGGTCGATGTATTTCGCGCCTTTCAGCGACTGGTCGTAGACGCGCCACAGCTCGCCCTGCGCGAGCGCCGCCGATGCCGGCGACAGTCCGAGGATCACAGCAGCGACGCTTGCGATGCATCTGCTCATGCCTTCACTCCTGCGTTCGACGCGCCGCCCTCTTCCCCCAAGGGAGTGCGCGAGACGACCCATAGCAGCGGCGCTGTCGAACGTCTTGGGCAGGACGGAACGGCCCCGAGAAATGCGCGCTAACGACAGGAGCCGCGGATTGCCGGGCATCCTATGGCCTGCGGTATCCGAACCGCTGCCCTCTGGCGCACCTCCGACGGCGTCATGCCGAAGCGCCGGCGGAAGGCGCGATTGAAGGTGGAGACATCGCCGAAGCCGGCCGCGAGCGCGATGTCGGCAATGGTGTAGTCGGCAAAACGCGGGTCGGCCAGCATGCGGTGCACCCGGGTCAGGCGCTGGCAGAGCACGAACTTCGACAACGACAGGTTCTCGCCCGCGAACAGCTTGCGGATGTAGCGCGGGCTGATGCGATGGCGCGTCGACAGAGCGCCGGCGGTGACGTCGCCTTCGAGGTTCTGCGCGATGTCGGCTTTGATGGCGCGCAGGCGCGCCGCGCGCGAGCCGCGCCCGGCCGCAAGCTCCGCCACCTCGCGCGTCGCCCCGAGCGCGAGGCCAATGACGTCGTGAGCGGGATCGCCCGCCCGCCACAGCAGGCGCAGGCCGAGCAGACCAAGGAACGCGCCCGTGGCGCGATCGATCCAGCGCTTGGCGAGGAGATAGCCGCGGCGCACCGGCGAGGAGCCGAAGAACAGCGATACCAGGCTGTACCAGGCGATCTCGTTCACGGTGACGATGGCGATCAGCGTCACGATCATCCAGGCCGGCGCGGCGTTGGGCAGCATGGCGATGAAGATCGAGCCGAAGAAGACAACGACCTTGGGGTTGGAGATCTGAACCAGGAATCCGCGCAGCAGCGGATTGTGCGCGCGTTCGTTCCGCGCTGCCGCGTCGATCTCGATCGGGTCCTCGGCATGCCGGAAGATCTGAAAGGCGATCCAGAGCAGGAACAGCGCGCCCGCCACCTTCATGCCGATGAACAGCCAGTGGAACTGCTGGAACAGCAGGTTGAGGCCGAGCAGTGCCGCCGCCGACCAGACGATCGATCCGACGCCGAGGCCGACCGCCACCTTGACGCCGTCGGCGCGCGAGCGCGCGACGGCGGTCCGCGCTGTGACGAGAAAGCTCGGGCCCGGGCTCATGACCGCGAGCAGGTGGATAAGGCCGATCGTGGCCAGGGTCAGCAGATTCGCCGTCATCGTGGGTCTCCACAGCCAACGCGGAACGACCGCGCGCGTTCCGTCATGCCGTCATCGGGGTGCGCATTGCGCTGCGCGCTACGCCCGTGAGGCGACCCATAGCAAGGGACACCATCGAAATCTTGGGCAGGAGGGAACAAGCTCCGCGAACAGATGCGGAACTTGTCCGTCTGTTCGGTTGCTTTGGCTAGTTCTGCGCCGCCAGGTTGCCGCCGGCGGGAACCCAGAAGGCGGGATCGAGCCGCACGTCGAGCCAGGTCATGCCCCAGTGCAGGTGCGGGCCGGTGGCGCGTCCGGTCTTGCCGACGTGGCCAATCACCTCGCCCTGCTGCACGTAGGTGCCGATCTTGGCCATGAGCGCCTTCATGTGGATGAAGGCCGACTGCACGCCGAAGCCGTGGTCGATGATGACCGTGCCGCCGGTCAGGAAGAAGTCGGTGGCGACCAGCCGCACCGTGCCGGGCGCCGGCGCGATCACAGGGCTGCCCTCGGGCGCCGCGATATCGAGGCCGTAATGTGGGGCGCGCGGCTCGCCGTTCAGGATGCGCTGGCTGCCATAGACCCCGCTGATCGGCCCCTGGGCCGGCCAGATGAAGGGCACCAGGAAGTCCTTGGCCGGCGTCGCATCGCCGCGCACCGCGTTGATCTTCTCCTGGTCGGACTTGATGCGCGCAAGGTCGGCGGGGTTCGGCGTGACCTTGGCCTGCTCCATGTTGTCGATGCGCTGGATGTCGAACTTGCGCTG
>DATFDU010000092.1:0-7157 GCA_035251915.1 Dongiaceae bacterium
CGGCGAGCATGGCGGCGACCCTGCCTCGATCCACTTCTGCGCCAAGGTCGGGTTGGACTACGTGTCGTGCTCGCCCTATCGCGTGCCGATCGCCAAGCTCGCAGCGGCGCAAGCGGCGTTGTCGGGCAGCGACGGGCGCAAGGGCGAGGGGTGAGTCAGGGATCAGAAGTCAGATGTCGGAAATCGGGCGCTGAAGCCAGAGGGGAAGCCGGGCCATGAAAGCCTATTGCATCGTCTACGAGCGCCTGCACGACCACGCGATGTTCGAGGAGTATCGCAAGCAGGTGATGTCGACCATCGAGGCCTATGGCGGCAGGTTCCTGGTGCGCGGCGGCACGTTCACCGCCCTCGAAGGCGACATGCCGTTCGAGCGCATCGCCATGCTGGAGTTCCCCTCGCGCAAGGCGGCGGAGGATTGGTACAACTCGCCGGCCTATCAGAGGATCCTGCCGCTCCGGCTCAACGCTACGGACTGCCAGTTCATCGTGGCGGACGGCGTCGAATAGCATTGCTTTCCCAACGCGGCGCGTCGAAGCTGGCCGGAACGCACGCCGTTTGCTAAGCAATTTGCCTTAAAGGTTGAGCAACATCGTTGGCGCCTTGTTTACGGCGGCAGGGCGAGAATCCGCCATGGGACAGAAGGCGATCATGCGCGCACATGGGACCCGGCGCGGAGGGGCGGCAGCGTAATGGACTGGCACGTTCCCCTGCTGGTCATGACTGCTGCGCTCGCGGCCTTTGCAACGTTCGCCCTTTGGCGTGTCCGTCGCCAGCAAGGCGTGCTTGGACGCCGTGTCGCCATCATCGGCGCCCGCGAGGCGGCTTTCATCGGAATCCTCCGGCGCCTGTCCACCGCGCGCAGGCTGGAGGACATCCTGCTCGAGACCGTGCACGCCATCGAGCGCATCATCCCGGATTGCATCGGCACCATCCAGCTGATCGAGAACGGCAGGATCTACAACGGCGCGGCGCCCGGCCTGCCCAAGTTCTACAACGACCTGGTCGAGGGCCTCGCCATCGGCGAAGGGGTTGGCTCCTGCGGTTCGGCCGCGGCTCTGCGCAAGCCGGTGATCGTCGATGACGTCTTCAATCATCCCTACTGGGCGCCCTACCAGGAGATCGCGCGCCAGGCCGGCTTCGCCGCCTGCTGGTCGCATCCGGTAATGCAGCCCGACGGCACGGTCATCGCCACCTTCGCCACCTACTACCGGACCAGGCGCGCGCCGACCGAGGACGAGCTCTCCACCATCCGCGCTTTTGCGGAGATCCTGCGGCTCGCGATCGGGCAGTTCCGCAACCACGTCGCGCTCATGGATGCCAAGGACGCCGCCCAGTCCGCCAGCCGCGCCAAGAGCCGGTTTCTGTCCATGATGAGCCATGAGCTGCGCACGCCGCTCAACGCCATCATCGGCTTCTCCGACGTGCTGCGGCTGGAACTGTTCGGCCCGCGCGACCTGCCAGTCTACCAGGATTATGCCGACAACATCCATCGCTCCGGCCGGCATCTGCTGGAACTGGTGAACCAGATCCTCGATGTTTCGCGCGTCGAGGCTGGCAAGATCGAGCTCAAGATGGAGAACCTGCCGCTGCCCACCGCCCTGACCGACGTGCTGCAGATCGAAGGCGGCGCCATCCTGCGGAAGGGCTTGCGCGTTCACGTGGCGGACGGCCACCAGCTGTCGGTGCGCGCCGACGGCCAATCGCTGCGCCAACTGCTGCTCAACGTCGTCGACAACGCCATCAAGTATTCGCCGGCCGGCGGCACCATCGAGATCGGCGCCAGGCAGATCAACGGCCGCGTCACGGTCTCGGTGGTGGACGAGGGGCCGGGCGTTCCGCCGGACAAGCTGGATCAACTCGGCCTGCCGTTCGTCAGCTTCGCTGACCCGGAGATGGTGGATTCCAAGCAGAGCATGGGCCTCGGCCTCTCGATCTCCCGCGCCCTTGCCGAGGCGATGGACGGCGAGATCCGCTTCGACAACCGCCCGGAGCGCGGCTTCCAGGTCGAGATCACGCTGCCGGCGGCACCTCGGTAGGCGAGAAGACCTCGATCCCGCCATGCAATCCGCGCACGCGCCGTCCGCCCAGATGGTGCAGCGTGCGGCTGGCTTCCGCTGCGAAGGCGGCGGAGGCCAGGATCGGCGTGCCCACCAGCTTCGTCAGCTCCTGAAGCCGGCTGGCGAGGTTGACCGCCGGTCCGATCACCGTGAAGTCGAGGCGGTCGCGCGTGCCGATGTTGCCGAACTCCACCTCGCCCAGGTGCAGGCCGATGCCGAAGGCGAGCGGGGCGCGGCCTTCCTGCGCAAGCGCCTGGTTCAGCGCCTCGGTGCCGGAGAGGGAGGCGACTGCCGCGTCCAGCGCGCGGTCGCAGGTGGCGCTGCGCGTAGCCTCGAGCGGAAACACCGCGAGCAGGCCGTCGCCCATGAATTTCAGGATGTCGCCGCGATGCGCGGCAATGGCGCCGCCGACCACCTCGAACCAGCGGTTGAGCAGCGAAACGATCTCTCCATGCTGCGCTCGGTCGGTCATTGTCGTGAATCCGCGCAGGTCGCAGATCAGGATCGCGGCCTCGATGCGCGTGAGGTCGCCGCGCTCGATCTGTCCGGCATAGACCCGCTCCGCCGGCCCGCGCCCGAGATAGTGCGCCAGCAGGTCGAGCGCGATGTGCCGCAGCACCCAGCGCTCCGCCACCGGCGAGAAGATCCGCGCCGCCATCTGCAGCCGCTCGAGATCGAGATCGGAGAATCCGCCCGCGCGGATGCTGGCGAAGCTCATGGTCGAGGTGCGGGTCGCATCCTGGAACGGCAGCGGCATGACGAAGTAATCGGTCATGCCGTTCTCCCGATGGAACCGCTCGATCAGCTCCATGTCCGGCACTGGCTGCGGCAGATGCCAGCGGAACGGACGATTGGTGGTGTCGACCACGTAGACCGCGCTCTTGAGGTAGTCCACACGGGTCGTGATGCCGGCGCGGTTGACCTCGCTGCGGGTCAGCGCGCCCTCGCGCCAGATCAGCTGCGAGCCGCTGAGCTCCGGATTGAGCACCTCGAGGCCGAGCGTGGAGCGCCACAGCGGACAGATCCATTCGCTGACCCGTGTGCAATAGCCGGCGAACAGCTCAGGAAAGGGCAGCGCGCCGATGTTGTTGAGCGCCTGGCCGTTGCCATCGAGGCCGGTCTCGCCCAGGCCGTGGGTGGCGAGCCAACCCGCCAGCCGACCGTAGATGAGCTCGCTCTCTGCCGAGATCGTCATCCGTCGATCCTAGAGAGCGAATTGTATCCGTGGCAAGCCGCCGAGGCGGGGTCCGGTCGCGCCTCGCCTGTGACAAGGCGTTGGCGGTTCCGGGCAAATCTGCTCTTATGCTTTCCTGTCCCCGTCCTTCGAAGGTTCCGGATGCGCGGCCCTGGATTCGTGATGGCATTCCTCGTTGGCTTGTGGTTCGGCGCTGCGGCGCAGGCAGCCGATATCCAATGCACCACGGCGGACAAGTCCGCGTGGCTGCCGCCGGCCAAGGTCCAGGCGATGCTGGAGCAGCACGGCTTCACCAATGTCGGCGCGCCGCGGCCCAGCGAGGGCAACTGCTATGTCGTGCAGGCAACCGACAACACCGGCGCGAACAAGACGCTCTATCTCGACCCCACCGACGGCGCGCTGATGGCGATGGAGTGACGGCGCGGCAGCACGCGCTGTCGCGCAGCCTCAGCGCCGATGGTGGTTGCTGTTGGCGATCGTTCCGGAAACCGCTGCGGCGAGCGCGGCATTGCCGCCGGCGGACGGGGTCGCCACGATCGTCGGCAGCGAACCATGAACCGACGACACCAGGGCGGTCTGCCCCGGCAGGACGTCGACGGCCTGGCTGGTGTAGATCGAGCGCACCTGGACCACGCCCTCGCTCACCGAGACGGCGGTGCCGGCGTCCGTCGCCGTCACCACGAACTCGGTGCCCTTGACGGTCGCCACCAGATACTGCGTTTCGATCGAAAGCGTCTCGCCCTCCTGGCGCTTGCCGGCCTTGACATGCAACGTGCCGTCGAGCAGTTCGATGATCGTTGCCGGCTTCTGATCCTCGATCGTGATGGTCGCCTTCGGCTCCAGCCGGAGGATGTCGTTGCCGCTGGTCGCGACCGTGCGGCCTGCGTTGCCGGCGGTCACGCGATCGCCGTCCTTCAGCATGAGTAGATCGGGAGCCGACGTCGCGTGCGCCGGATCGTCGTCGGTGGCGAAGGTCGTTACGACCGAGGTCCAGGCCTGAGCCGTGGCCGGACTCTTGTCCGAGATGACGGTTGCGGTCCGGCCCAGTGCCTCGTCGACCCGATCGGGTATCACCAGGTATATCGACGCCGCCAGGATGACGATGACCGCGATAATCGCGGAAAGCCCGCCGGAGCTGCCCGTCCCGCGCGAGCCGCCCGCTTCGGAGCTGGCCGCGCGTTTGCGGCGTATGCCATTCGAGCGCGATTCGGACATGAGACCTCGCTTGCTCCTGGGAGCTGTGGCCATTCCCTCGCTGATCTCCGGACCGGAAGCGGTCCGGTCACGCCAATCTTTTACTCCGCGGCGCGGATGCGCACCGGCGCACCGATCTCCACGATCTGGGCGGTGGCGGCCGTCTCCGCCGTCCGCGGCCGCGTGCGCGCGGCCGGGAACAGGATCGAGACGGTCGTGCCCACATTCAGCTCGCTGTCGATGGTGAGCGTGGCGCCGTGCAGCCGCGCCATCGAGTTCACCAGCGGCAGCCCAAGCCCGATGCCGTCGAAGTTGCGCGCGAACGCCGTCTCGACCTGTTCGAACGGCTTCAGGATGCGCGGGATGTCTTCCTTGGCGATGCCGATCCCGTGATCCGCCACCGCGAACACGACGCCGCCGTGCGGCTCCGGCCCGGCCGGGGTCACCTTGATTTCGATGCTCCCGCCCTTCGGGCTGAACTTGATCGCGTTGCCGACCAGGTTGATCAGCATCTGCTTCAGCATGCGCCCGTCGACGTGGAGCAGGTCGGTCGCGGGGTCGACATTGACCGCCAGCTTCACCTGCGCCTGCTCGGCGCGCCCGGCCACCAGCGCGATCACCGACTGGCAGATCTGCTCCGGCTCGTGGATGCCCTCATGCAGGCGCGGCGAGCCGGATTCGATCGACGAGATGTCGAGGATGTCGTTGATGATGCCGAGCAGATGCTTGGCGCTGTCATGGATGCTGTGGCTGTAGCCGCGATAGGTCTCGGTGCCGATCGGGCCCAGCAGCTCGGTCTTCATGATCTCGGAGAAGCCGATGACGGCATTGAGCGGGGTGCGCAGTTCGTGACTCATGTTGGCCAGGAACTGGCTCTTGCTGTTGCTGGCCGCCTCGGCCTGGTCGCGCGCCGCGCGCAATTCCGCCTCGCGCATCTTCATCTCGGTGACGTCGTGTAGCTGCGCGACGAATGCGGCGTTCGGCTGCTGCTCGGGCAGCCGGCTCAGGCCCACGTCGGCGATCAGCGTCGACCCGTCGGGCCGCGTCAGCTCCATCTGGCTCGGCCGGTCCGCGTAGGCCATGCGGGACAGGCTGTGGATCGGCGGCTGATGGCTCGTCGTCGCGATCACGTCGAAAAAATGCTGCCCGACGATCTCGGTCGCAGGCTGGCCGAGGATGCGTTCGGCCGCCGGATTGGTGGACCGGACCTTGCCCTGGTCGTCGATCACCAGCAGCCCGTCGGAGCTGTTCTCCACCACCTGCCGCATCAGCGCGTCGGTCCGGCGCAGCAGGATGGCCTGGCCGATCAGCCTCAAATCGAGATCGCGCAATTTCGTGACCAGGGCGGACAGGAACGCCGCCGTCAGCGCCGCCAGCCATGGCGCGGTTTCGATCATCAACGGCAGGTTGGCCTGCGCCACCAGCGGCAAGCCGACGATGGCGATGAGCGCGCCGGCGCCGGCGGCGACGCCATGCCGCCAGCCGCGCTTGCGGCAGATCGCCTCGATCAGGAAAAACAGGATGCAGGCGACGGCCAGGATCAGCCAGCGCGAGACCTTGCGCAGGTCGCGGTCCTGCAGCAGCGATTCGGTCGCCAGGGCCTGCACCATCACGCCCGGCATGACGCCGCCGACCGGCGTCGCCACCGTGTCGCCCAGCTCCAGCGCGGTCGCGCCGACCAGCACGATCTTGCCGGCGAACGTGCGAGGATCGACATTGCCTTGCAGGACGTCGGAATAGGAGACGGTCTTGATCTTGTCCGCGGCGATGCCGAAGTCGACGTAGTAGCGGCCCATCGAGGTCGGCTCCAGGCCGGCCGCGGCAGCCGCCATGCTCGGCACCAGCGAGCCCGACCATAGCTCCACCCGCGTCAGCCGGCGCACGATCCCGTCGCTGTCCGGCCGGATGTTGGCGGACGCGATGCGCGTATGCTCGGCGAACTGCGCCAGCGGTGCCGTCGACGCAACGGCGCTCTCAGGACCCGCGCTCTGTTCGAACACCGGCAGGATGACGTTGCCGTCGGTGCGCGCCAGCGCCGCCGCCAGCTTGTCGTCCTCGTCGGGGGTGGAGACGGCGCTGAAATCGATATCGACCGCGATCTGGCGCGCGCCGGCTTCGCGCAGCTTGTCGATCACCGCTGCGTGCTTGGAGCGCGGCCATGGCCACACCGATATTGCCTGCAGGCTGCGCGCGTCGATCGCCACCACCACGACATCGTCGGTCGGATCGGTGGTCACCAGCTGGAACCGCGCCGAGGTCAGCGGCCGGTCGATGAACGTCAGGGACCCGGAGAGATAGAGCGCGGCGATGCCGGCACAGACCGCAAGCCCGGCGAGCAATCGCAGGACCTGCGGCCGATACCGCTGAAGCGAACGCACAGCGCGGGTGAATGGCACTGGCCTGAGGTCCTACTTGCCGCCGCCGAGCAGACCGCCGACCGCGCCGCCAACACCGCTCACCGCACCGCCGACCGCGCCGCCGATACCGGAGACAGCGCCGCCGACCGACCCGCCGACCGCGCCGCCCAGGGCCCCGGTCGCGCCGCTCACGGCACCGCCCACGGCATCCGCCGCGCCGCCGACCGCGTCACCCAGGGCGCCGGTCGCACCGCCCACGGCGCCGCCGAGACCGCCGGAGCCGGAGCTCGAGCTGCCTGAGTCGGAGTCCGAGCCGCCGGAGCCGCCACCCGATCCGCCGGAATCGGAACCGCC